>NZ_JBEZXZ010000069.1:0-40567 GCF_040638275.1 Actinoplanes sp. NPDC026623
CGGTCGACGACCGGGTCAACTCCCGGAGCCGAGCGCCGTCACCGGGACAAAGAACCAACGCGGCGGCAACAGACATGCCCCATTGTCCCGCACCCCCACCGTCAAATCACTTCAGACACGCCACACTAGAGCTTCTCGACCGGTGCGTGGCGCAGCACCAGCCACATCACCTGATCGCCGAAGTCGATCTGGGCGCGCGCCGATGGACCGTGGCCCTCGACCGTCACGACCCGGCCCAGGCCGTAGCGCTGGTGGTTGACCCGGTCGCCGGCCGACACCTTCGGCGTCTGCTTCATCTCGCTCGCCGTCGTCAGCCTGCTGGCGTCGACGCCGAGGCGCGACGCCAGCTGCTGGGCCTTGGGCGTGCCACCGGCGAAGCCGCCGCCGCGCCCGCGGTCTCCCCCGCCGCGCCCGCCGACGCCGCCGCCCGTGCCGGACCACGACGTGTAGGACCCGGCGGTGCGCTCCCAGCGCACCAGCTCGGGCGGCAACTCGTCGGTGAAGCGCGAGGGCGGGTTGTACTGCGGCTGGCCCCACGCCGACCGGGTCACCGCGCGGGACAGGTAGAGCCGCTGCCGGGCCCGGGTGATGCCGACGTAGGCGAGCCGGCGCTCCTCCTCGAGCTCGGCGTTGTCGCCGAGCGCGCGCATGTGCGGGAAGACGCCGTCCTCGAGACCGGTCAGGAAGACCACCGGGAACTCGAGGCCCTTCGCCGTGTGCAGCGTCATCAGGGTGACCACGCCCTGGTGGTCGGGGTCGTCGCTGGGGATCTGATCGGCGTCGGCGACGAGCGCGACCTGCTCGAGGAAGCCGGCCAGGGTGGCCGCCGGCGCGTCGTCGTCCTCCGCGGCCAGCGCCTCGACCCGCTCGGTGTATTCGCGGGCGACGCTGACCAGCTCCTGCAGGTTTTCCACCCGGCCCTGGTCCTGCGGGTCGAGGCTGTCCTCCAGTTCGGACAGCAGGCCCGAGCGCTGCAGGGCCGCCTCGAGCACCTCCTCGGGCGGCGCCGTCGTGGACTGCTCGCGCAGGTCGTCGAGGAGTTGCACGAAGTCGGCGATGCTGTTGGCCGCGCGGGTCGAGATGCCCGGCGCGTTCCTGGCGCCGCGCAGGGCCTGGCCGAAGGAGATGCGGTCGCGAGTGGACAGCGCCTCGACGCAGGCCTCGGCCCGGTCGCCGATGCCGCGGCGCGGGGTGTTGAGCACCCGGCGGATGCTGACCGTGTCGTCGTCGTTGACCACCGCGCGCAGGTAGGCCAGCGCGTCGCGGACCTCCTTGCGCTCGTAGAAGCGCACCCCGCCGACCACCTTGTAGGGCAGACCGACGCGGATGAACACCTCCTCGAAGACGCGCGACTGCGCGTTGGTGCGGTAGAAGACCGCGACATCGCCGGGGCGCACCTCGTGGTTGTCGCCGAGCCGGTCGATCTCGCGGGCCACCCAGTCGGCCTCGGCGTGCTCGGTGTCGGCCACATAGCCGACGATCTGCTCGCCGGCGCCCTGATCGCTCCAGAGCCGCTTGGGCTTGCGCGACGTGTTGCGGTCGATGACCGCGTTGGCCGCGGACAGGATCGTCTGGGTGGAGCGGTAATTCTGCTCCAGCAGGATCGTGCGCGCGTCCGGGTAGTCGCGCTCGAACTCGAGGATGTTGCGGATCGTCGCGCCGCGGAACGCGTAGATCGACTGGTCGGCGTCGCCGACGACGCAGAGCTCACCCGGCGGCAGGTCGCCACCCGCGGGCCCGACCAGCTCCTTGACCAGCATGTATTGCGCGTGGTTGGTGTCCTGGTATTCGTCGACGAGCACGTGCCGGAAGCGCCGCCGGTAGGCCTCGGCGACGTGCGGGTGCGACTGCAGCAGGTGCACCGTCGACATGATGATGTCGTCGAAGTCCAGCGCGTGCGCCTCGAGCAGGCGGCGCTGGTAAAGCACATATGCCTCCGCCACCGCGCGCTCGTTGGGGCCTTTCGCCCGGTTCTTGAACTCCTCGGGCTCGACCAGTTCGTTCTTCAGGTTCGACACCTGGGCGGCGAGGCCGCGAGCGGTGTAGCGCTTCGGATCGAGATCCAGCTCGCGGGCCACCATCTGCATCAGCCGGCGCGAGTCGTCGGCGTCGTAGATCGAGAACGTGCTCTTCAGCCCGGCGTGCTCGTGCTCGGCCCGCAGGATGCGCACGCACGCCGAGTGGAAGGTCGACACCCACATGAGCCGGGCCCGCGGGCCGACGAGCGCGGCGACCCGCTCCTTCATCTCGCCGGCGGCCTTGTTGGTGAAGGTGATCGCGATGATCTGGCCGGGATGCGCGTCCCGCTCGGCGAGCAGATAGGCGATCCGGTGGGTGAGCACCCGGGTCTTGCCCGAGCCCGCGCCGGCCACGATCAGCAGTGGCGAACCGGCGTGGGTAACGGCGTCGCGCTGCGGGGTGTTGAGGCCGACGAGCAGCGACTCGGGATCGAGCCGGCGGGCCGGTCTCTGCGGGGGCGGCCCCTGCTGCACGGGGGATCCTTCCTCCCGGACAGGCGGCATCGCGAACAGGGGCTGGGAGTTTTCCGGAAGGGCTCGCATCGCCGGACAAGTCTATGCCGCACCACCGACAATGTTCTCCGGGGCGGCCGCGCGATCGAGGGTCGGACATATGTCGTCGACCCTGGTCATCACGCCCCGCCGCAACCAAGCTGTCACCCATTAGTAGTAGCGCTGACCAGCGTCGATACACCAGGCTGTGTCAGTTGGTTGATCCGTAACCCGATCGGGAGACCCAATACTATGGACCACCCCCGCCGCCGCGGCTGGGCCGCGCCGCGTCATCTCGCCGTGCCGGCCCTCGCTCTCGCGGTCATCGCCACCCTGCCGATGACGCGCGCCGAGAACCCCGCCCAGGCCGCACAGCACCTGCCCGGCATGGCGCCCGCCAGCGTTTCCTACGGCCTGTCCGGCAAGACGGTCAAAGGCCAGTTCCTCAGCTACAACGACTTCCACGGCGCCATCGACCCGCCCGGCGGCAGCGGTGCGGCCGTGAACGGCACACCCGCCGGCGGTGTCGAATACCTCGCGACCTACCTCAAGAAGCTGCGCGCCGAGGCCGCCGCCGAGGGCCGGTCGACCCTGACCGTCGGCGCCGGTGACCTGATCGGCGGCACGCCGCTGGTCAGCGCGGCGTTCCACGACGAGCCGACGATCGAGCTGATGAACGAGGTCGGGCTGCAGGTGAGCTCGGTCGGCAACCACGAGTTCGACGAGGGCGTCGACGAGCTGCTGCGCATGCAGCACGGCGGCTGCCACCCGACCGACGGCTGCCAGGACGGCGACGGCTTCAAGGGCGCGAAGTTCACCTACCTCGCCGCCAACACGATCAGCAAGAAGACCGGCCTGCCGATCCTCCCGCCGATCGACATCAAGTTCGTGGGCGGCGTCCCGGTCGGCTTCGTCGGCCTGACCCTCGAGGGCACCGCCGGCATCGTCAACCCGGCCGGCATCAAGAACGTGCGCTTCGCCGACGAGGTCGAGACGGCCAACAAGTGGGGCGACCTGCTGAAGCTGTTCGGCGTCAAGGCGCAGGTGCTGCTCGT
The DNA here is from genome assembly GCF_040638275.1 of Actinoplanes sp. NPDC026623. Classification (NCBI taxonomy): domain Bacteria; kingdom Bacillati; phylum Actinomycetota; class Actinomycetes; order Micromonosporales; family Micromonosporaceae; genus Actinoplanes; species Actinoplanes sp. NPDC026623. Next base: position 3,566 of record NZ_JBEZXZ010000069.1, read on the forward strand.
GCACGAGGGCGGCGCGCAGAGCGCGTCCGCGCAGGTCCCGGTCCCCGGCGTCTCCGACTGCAACAACTTCTCCGGTGCGATCACGCCGATCGTCGCCGGCCTGAACCCGGAGTTCGGCGTGGTGGTCTCGGGCCACACGCACCGCTTCTACTCCTGCACGCTGCCCAACTCGGCGGGCACCTCGGTCGTGACAAGCGCCGGCACCAACGGCCAGCTGATCACCGACATCGACTACTCGATCGACCGGCGCACCGGCCGCTTCGCCGAGGTGACGGCCAAGAACGTGGTCGTGGAGAACGGCGTCTCCGACGGCAAGGGCGGCTGGCTCAAGGACGCCGCCGGCGTTTTCCTGAAGAACCCGGCCACGGTCGACGCGAACGCGAAGAAGGTCGCCGACAAGTACCGCGCCGCGGTAGCCCCGCTCGCCAACCGGGTGGTCGGCACCATCACGGGCGACATCACCCGCACGGCCGGCGCCAACGGCGAGTCCCCGCTGGGCGACGTGATCGCCGACGCGCAGCTCGCCTGGACCCGGAGCAGCAACGCCCAGATCGCGCTGATGAACCCCGGCGGCATCCGCGCCGACTTCGACGCCGAGGCGTCGTCGGGCGGCGAGGCCAACGGCCAGGTCACGTACGGCGAGGCGTTCACCGTCCAGCCGTTCAACAACCTGGTGGTGACGCAGACCTTCACCGGTGCGCAGCTCAAGGACGTGCTGGAGCAGCAGTTCGTCGGCTTCGGCGGGCAGACCACCCAGCGCATCCTGCAGGTGTCCGCGAGCCTGACCTACACCTGGAACAGCACCGCCGCGGCGGGCTCGAAGGTCACGAACCTGGCCCTCAACGGCACGCCGATCGACCCCGCGGCCAGCTACCAGGTCACCACGAACGACTTCCTGGCCAACGGCGGCGACGGGTTCACCAACCTGACGCTGGGCACCGGCCGCACCACGGCGCCGGGCTTCGACGTCGACGCCCTGATCGGCTACCTGGGCGCCGGCGCCCCGGTCGCCCCGGGCCCGGCCAACCGCATCACGCGGGCGGGCTGAGCCCACCCGCAGCGGCAACCAATGCAAATTCGCTGGTTGAGCAGGACATTCCCACTGTTCGGGCCGTTTCCTTGCGAAGCGGCCCGGACCGGGGTCATACTCGCTGCGTGATCCAACAGGCGCGATTTTTTTACTACGGCACCGGAAGTCCGGCGACCGTAGGACGCGTCTGAACGACAGACCTACATCAAGCCCCGGGCTTCCGAGCCCGGGGCTTGATGCTGCCCGGGCCGGGCCGACCGGGGCGTCAGCACCCGAGGAGCACGACATGAACGCAGACCTGGTCGACCAGCCCACCGGCGCCGGCGCGGAGCCGGCCGCGGAGGAGATCAAGGCGATCCGCGAGCGCATCGACGAGATCGACCAGTCGCTCATCGACCTGTGGCTGGAGCGCTCGCGCCTGAGCCAGCAGGTCGGCCGCACCCGGATGGCATCGGGCGGCACCCGGCTGGTGCTCAGCCGCGAGCGGGAGATCGTGGAGCGTTTCCGCGAGGCCCTGGGCCCGGACGGCACCCAGGTGGCGTTGTTGCTGCTCCGCTCCGGTCGCGGACCCCTTTGACCCCGTACCCGATCATTTGATGGGTAAGAGAAGGGGCCCGCCGGATCGGCAGGCCCCTTCCTGGAACGCGATTCTCAGATTGCGTGCACCACGTCGCGGGGTTCCGCGAAGTGGCAGGCGCTCGGGTGCGACGAGCGCTCCCGGATCTGCAGCAGGGGCTCCTGCTCGGCGCAGACCGACCGGGCCTTCCAGCAACGGGTCCGGAACCGGCAACCCGACGGCGGGTTGGCCGGCGACGGGACGTCGCCCTCCAGCACGATCTCGTCGCGGCGCCCGCGCAGCCGCGGGTCCGGGACCGGCACCGCGGACAGCAGCGCCTGGGTGTAAGGGTGGGTCGGCTGCTCGTAGATCTGCTCGTCGTTGCCGATCTCCACGATCTTGCCCAGGTACATGACCGCGACCCGGCTCGAGATGTGCCGGACCACGGACAGGTCGTGGGCGATGAAGATGTAGGACAGGCCGAAGTCCTTCTGCAGGCCCTCCAGCAGGTTCATGACCTGGGCCTGGATGGACACGTCGAGCGCCGAGACGGGCTCGTCGCAGACGATGATCTCCGGCTTCAGGGCCAGCGCGCGGGCGATGCCGATGCGCTGACGCTGGCCGCCCGAGAACTGGTGCGGGTACCGGTTGACGTGGTCGGGGTTGAGGCCGACCGTGTCGAGCAGGTCCTGCACCGCCCGGCCGCGACCCTTGCGGGGCGTGACCTCGGGGTGGATCTCGAAGGGCTCGCCGATGATGTCGCCGACCGTCATGCGGGGGTTCAGCGACGTGTAAGGGTCCTGCAGCACCATCTGGATGTTGCGGCGGGCCCGGCGCAGCTTGCCGCCGCTGAGCTTGACCATGTCCTCGCCGCGGACCTTGATCTCGCCCGAGGTCGGCTTCTCGAGGCCGACCAGCAGCTTGGCCAGGGTCGACTTGCCACAGCCCGACTCGCCCACGACGCCGAGCGTCTCGCCCCGGCCCAGCTGGATGTCCACGCCGTCGACCGCGCGGACCGCGCCGACCTTCGACTTGAAGACGATGCCCTGGGTGATCGGGAAGTGCTTCACCAGACCCTTGGTCTCGAGCACTACTTCATTGCGGTCGCTCATTCGCCCACGACCTCCCTCCAGAAGTGGCAACGGGCCGTGCGGCCCGGCGCGACGAAGTACGGCTCCGGCGCCGGGTTCTGCCGGCAGATATCCTGGGTGTAGGTGCAGCGCGGGTTGAAGGCGCAGCCCTTAGGGATGTCGGTCAGCGCGGGCGGGAGGCCCTTGATGACCTTGAGCTCGCGGCCCTTCATGTCGAGCCGCGGGATCGACTCGAGCAGCGCCTTCGTGTACGGGTGCGCCGGTCGCGCGTAGATGTCGTAGACCGGCGCCTCCTCGACGACCCGGCCCGCGTACATCACCGAGATGCGGTCCGCGACGTCGGCGACCACGCCCATGTCGTGGGTGATGAGGATGAGGCCCATGTTGCGCTGGCGCTGCAGGTCGGCCAGCAGGCCCATGATCTGCGCCTGCACGGTCACGTCGAGCGCCGTGGTGGGCTCGTCGGCGATCAGCACCTCGGGGTCAAGCGCCAGCGCCATCGCGATCATCACGCGCTGGCGCATACCGCCGGAGAACTGGTGCGGGTAGTCGCCGATCCGGGTCTTCGCGGCCGGAATCTTGACCTGGTCGAGCAGCTCGATGGAGCGCCGCTTGGCGTCGGCCCGGGACATGCCGCGGTGCACCCGGAACAGCTCGGACATCTGATAGCCGATGGAGAACACCGGGTTCAGTGCCGACAGCGCGTCCTGGAAGATCATCGCGATCTGGTTGGCGCGCACCTTGCGGCGCTCGTTCTCGGGCAGCTTCAGCAGGTCGATGCCGCGGTACTTGACCTCGCCCTTGGTGATGAAGCCGGGCGGGCTCTCGAGGATGCCCATGATCGCCTGCGCGGTCACGGACTTGCCGCAGCCGGACTCGCCGAGGATGGCGAGGGTCTCGCCGGGCGACAGCACGAAGTTCGCACCGTTGACGGCGCGCGCGACGCCGTACTGGGTGCGGAACTCCACGTGCAGGTCGTTGATCTCGAGCAGCGGTGCGTGCGGATCGAGGCCGGGCAGGACGTCGATCTGCGCCTTGATATCGGTCATGTCGCGGTCACCGCAGCTTCGGGTCGAAGGCGTCGCGGATGGCGTCGCCCAGCATGATGAAGGCCAGCACAGTGGCCGCGAGGAATACGGAAGGCCAGATCAGCGGGGCGGACGCGGTCCGGACGTACGGACCGGCCTCGGCGATCGCGATGCCCCAGGAGATGGCGCCGTTCTTGAGCCCGATGCCGAGGAACGACAGCGTGGCCTCGGTGGCGATGTTCGTACCCAGCAGGATCGTCAGCACCACGATGAACGAGGCGATCGAGTTCGGCAGGACGTGCCGCATCATGATGCGGCCCGGACCGGCGCCGAGCATCCGGGCGGCCGCGACGTAGTCCTGATTCTTCGACGTGATCACCGCGGACCGCATGATGCGGGCGGCCGTCGTCCAGCCCAGCACGCCCAGCGTGACGGTCACGGCGACGATGCCGGTGCTGTTCGGGTCCGCCGACAGGCGCCGCGCGAGGACGATCGCGGCGAGCAGGAACGGCACGCCGAGGACGATGTCGATGCCGCGGGACAGCAGCGCGTCGAGCCAGCCTCCGGCATAACCGGAGCTGAGCCCGAAGGCCAGGCCGATGATTCCCGAGAGCAGCGTGGCGAGCACGCCGACCACGATCGAGGCGCGAGCGCCGTAGATGGTCTTGGCGTAGACGTCGCAGCCCTGGAAGTCGTAGCCGAAGAACGCGTTGCCGCTGGCCGGGGCGTGCTGGCGGCTCAGCGCACAGTCACGCGGATCCCCCGCGCCGAACAGCGACGGGAAGGCCGACATCGCCAGGATGATCACGACCAGGACGGCCGAGAACCAGAAGATCTTGTTGCGCCGCAGATCGATCCAGGCGTCGCCGGCGAGGCTGCGCGGCTTGTCGCGCTTGCCGGCGTGCTTCGGCTCCTGAAGCTGCCCGATCGGGCCTTCGGCCGCCATTACCGCTTCAAGATCACTCATAACGAATCCTCGGGTCCAGTACGGCGTACAGCAGGTCCACCAGCAGGTTCACGACCAGGAAGACGATGACGAGGATGCTGACGAAGCCGACAACCAGCGGCCCGTCCTCCGTCGTGATACCTCGGAAGAGATTGAACCCGACGCCGGGGATGTTGAAGATCTTCTCGGTGACGATGGCGCCGGACATCAGGCCGCCGATGTCAACACCGATGAGCGTAACCACGGGGATGAGCGAGTTTCGCAATACGTGCACGCCGATCACCCGCTTGCGGGACAGACCCTTGGCCCGGGCCGTGCGAACGTAGTCGGAGCGCAGGTTCTCGGCGACCGACGAGCGGGTGACCCGCAGCTCGGTCGCGATCACGAGGCTGCCGAGGACCAACGCGGGCAGCAACAGCGCCCAGAACGTCGGATTCGCTCCGGCGGTCGGCGGGAACCAGCCCAGCTTGACGGCGAAGAGCAGCTGCGAGACCGGTGCGAGCACCACGATCGGCAGGGAGAGGATGATCAGCGTGATCACCAGGGTCACGTTGTCGAACGTGCTGCCCCGGCGGATGCCGGAGATGACGCCGGCTACGACCGCGATCGTCGCGGCGATGACCATCGCGATGATCGCCAGCCGGATGGTCACCGGCCAGGCCTGCGCCATCATCTCGCTGATCTTCCGACCGGTCAGCGAGGTGCCGAAATCGCCCTGCAGCATGCCCTTCATGTAGTACCAGTACTGAACGAGGAAGGGCTCGTCGAGGTGGTAGCGCTCGGTCAGCGCGATACGCACGTTCTCGGTCAAGGGCTTCTCGCCCACCAACGCTTGGAGGGGGTTGTCCTGGTTGGCGAACATCAGCGCATACACGATGAAGGTGGCTCCGAAAAACGTCAGAACCATCTGAAGTAGGCGCCGCACGATGTAGCGGAACATACGGATTTAGCCTCTTCCGCGGAAGATGCGCCGCCGAGCCTTGTGGGCGCGGCGGCTATAAGTAGGGGAACACAGCGGTGGCGCCACGGTTTCACATAATCCGTGGCGCCACTACTGCACTAACGGCCTGGATCAGTTACTAACTTCGATCTTGTAAAGATCGACCTTCGAGAACAGGTCCATGCTGACGTTCTTGACCTTCTGCGAGTGGCCGAACACGTTCTGACCGAAGCGCAGCGGGATGACCGGCATGTCCTGGGCGAGAATATCCTCGGCCGCCTGCCACTTGGCAATGGCCTCGTCGGTCGTCTTGGCCGCCGAACCCTCCTTGACCAGGCTGTCGAACGCCGGGTTGGAGTAGCCGTAGTAGTTGGAGGAACCACCGGTGCCGTACAGCGGGCCGAGGTAGTTCTCCATCAGCGGGTAGTCCATGCCCCAGGCGAGGCGGATGAGGCCGACCGGGTCCTTCTTCTCGACCTTGGTGAGGAGGTCGGCGAACTTGGGCTCGCCGACGCCCGTGCACTCGATGCCGAGCGACGCCTTGATCTGGTTGCACATGGCGTCGACCCACGCCTTGTGGCCACCATCGGCGTTGTAGGTGATCTGGATCTTCGCAGGACCCTTGGCGGCGGTGTAGAGCTCCTTGGCCTTCGCCGGGTCGTACTTGCAGTTGTCACCGCAGGTGTTGTCGCGGTAACCGGCAACCACCGGGGACACGAACGACGTGGCCGGCGTCTGCGAGCCGTAGAAGATCTGGTCGGTCATCTCCTGGCGGTTGACCGCCATGGAGAGGGCGCGCCGGACGTCCTTGTTGGCGAAGTTCTTGTCGAACGTCGGGAAGCCGACGAACGCGAAGTAGGAGCTCGGGCTCTTCTGGAAACGGTCACCCAGGTCGCCGGGCGCGGCGGCCAGGCTCTCGATCGGGATGGTCGTCTGCACGTCGACGTTCTCCGCGAGGAGGTCGGCGTACTCGGCCTTCTGGTCCTGGTAGATCTTCCAGGTCACGCCGTCGATCTTGGGGGCGGTGCCCTTGAAGCCGTCGACCTTCTCGACCACGATCTGGGAGTCGTGCTGCCAGGTGCCCTTCATCTTGAAGGGACCGTTACCGATGATCGCGTCCTCGAAGCCGTCGGCGATGACGCCGGGGGCGGAGAAGGCGGCCTTCGGCAGCGGCAGGAAGGCGTTGTAGCCCATGACCGACTCCCAACCGGCGAAGGGCGCCGACAGGGTCACCGTGAAGGTGGTGTCGTCGACCTTCTTCAGACCGGTCAGGGTCTTGGCCTTGGGCTCGGGGGCCTTCTTCGGGCCGTCCTCGTCCGGGTCGACCGACTGCAGGTCGGCGTAGCCCTCGATGCGCTCGTAGAAGTACGACGCGCCCTGGCCGTTGGGGCCGTAGGCGCCGTAGTTCCAGGCGTCGATGAAGTTATCGGCGATGACGGGCTCGCCGTTGCTGAACGTGAAGCCCGGCTTCAGCTTCACCGTCCAGACCTTGTTGTCGTCCGAGGTGACCGACTCGGCGCCGACCTCGATCGGCTTGCTCTGCGCGTCGAAGTCGATGAGGGGGTAGAACAGCGAGGCGAGTACCTGGGCGCCGCTCGACTCAGTCGTGTTCGACGGAATCAGGTGCTGCGGCTCTGAGATACCAATGACGATGGTGTTGGAGGTGGAGTCGGTGTCCTCCGACCCACCACCAGAGCAGCCAGCGGCCAACAAGGCGATGGCGGTCGCGCCGACCGCCATCTTCCATGGACGATTCCCGAGCATGGGAGTTACTCCTTCAAGGGCGCTCACGAGGGGTTGTGTGAGTAGAGGACACCTTCGCACAGGGCCACTAGGCCATGGCTGCGCCGTTATCAAGCCGATATTCGCCTGATGCGGCTCCGTCGCTGCACAAAGATCATCTGTTCGGCCAGCTTCATGCCACTGACCTCGCGTTTAAGGTTCACTGTAGTGGCTCAGTAACTTTGAGTATCCGGTACGCCCGCTTTGCCGGGCATAGGGCAAAAATACCTGTCCGGACGGTTAGCCTGCCACTAGACGAGTCGGCGATCTGCCGCCCACCTCGACAGCTCGTAACGGTTGGACATCTGCAGCTTCCGCAGGACGTTCGACACGTGCGTCTCCACCGTTTTGATCGAGATGAACAGCTCCTTGGCGATCTCCTTGTAGGCGTAGCCCCGGGCGAGCAGCCGCAGCACCTCGCGCTCGCGGTTGGTGAGCTGATCCAGCTCGGGGTCCGCGACGGGCACGTCCGGGCGCGACGCGAACGCGTCCAGCACGAAACCGGCGAGCCGCGGGCTGAACACCGCGTCGCCCTCGGCCACCCGCTTGATCGCCGCGGCGAGCTCGTCCGGCGAGATCGTCTTCGTCACGTAGCCGCGGGCACCGGCCCGGATCAGGCCGATGACGTCCTCGGCGGCGTCGGAGACGGACAGGGCCAGGAACTTGACCTGCGGATGCGTGCGCCGCATCGCGTCCAGCACGGCACGGCCGCCGCCGTCGGGCATGTGCACGTCGAGCAGGACCACGTCGGGGGAGGTCGCGGCGATCCGGGCGACTGCCTCCGCCACCGAACTGGCCTCGCCGACCACGTCCACGTGCGCGCCCAGCTCGGCGCGGACGCCGGCCCGGAACATCGCGTGGTCGTCGACCAGGAAGACGGTCAGCCGCCGGTTCTCCTCGGCTACAGGCTCGGTCATCGTGCAGTCTCCTTTCCGGCGGAGACGCTCTCCCGCGAAGCGGGCAGCGTCAGGCGTACCTCGGTGCCGTCGCCGGGCGCGCTGCGGATCTCGGCCTTGCCGCCGTGCCGCCGCATCCTCCCGACGATCGAGCCGCGGACGCCGTGCCTCGTATCCTCCACCTCGGCGGGGTCGAAACCGGCACCCCGGTCACGAACGAACACACTCAACTCGTCGGCCTCGACCTCGGCATAGAGCGACACGGTCTCCACCCCGGCGTGCCGGGCCGCGTTCACCAGCGCCTCGCGCGCGGCGGCGACCAGCGCGGCGACCCTTTCGTCACACTCCGTATCACCGACCACCACCGCCTCGACCGAGATCGCGTAGGTGTCCTCGACCTCGGCGGCCGCCTGCTCGAGCGCCGCCGCGAACCGTTCGGTGGGCGAAGCCATCGGCTTGTACAGCCAGTTGCGGAGGCTGCGTTCCTGGCCCCGGGCCAGCCGCTGCACCTCTTTGATGTCCGCGGAGTTGCGCTGGATCAGGGCGAGCGTGTGCAGCACCTGATCGTGAATCATGGCCGCGACCTCGGCACGCTCCTGCTCGCGGATGCGGCCCTCGCGCTCCGAGCGCAGCTGGCTGAACGTGCGCCAGAGCAGCGGGGCCACCACGACACCGACGCCGAGCAGGCCGACCAGCGCGAAGATCACGCCGTTGAAGACGGTGCTGAGATTGCCGGCGGGTGCGTAGACGGCCAGCACCCCGATGACCCCGACCGCGACCAGCACGCCGCCGCCGATGAACCTGAACAGGAACGAGCGACGGTCACTCTCCGCCACGACGGCGGCGAGCCAGGGCGCCCGCGTGTCGTCCGCGCCCTCGCCCCGGCGGGTCGGATCGGACTGGTGCCAGATCACCCCGGCGCCGACCGCCGTGACCGCGACCAGCCAGCCCGCCGTGCCGGCGACGCCGTTGCCGCCGAAGGCCAGGGCCTGCAGCAGGATGACGCCGAGGCCGATCGCGCCGAACGGCAGCAGGAGCGCCAGGTCCCGGCGGGTGCGCTGGGTGCCGGTGGGAAGCTGCTGCGGCAGCACGGCCCAGAAGACCGCGTAGAGCATCAGGCCGAGGCCGTTGAAACCGAGCAGGAGCACCAGGGCGATACGCACCGCGGTGACCGGTACGCGCAGGTGACGCGCGATACCGGAGGCGACACCGGCGATGACACGGTGATCGCGCGGCCGGTACAGGCGGCGCGGCTGTGGTGCGGCGGCGGCGGTGATCGCTCCTCCTCCAGGCTCGGGGCACGGCGGAAAATCCGGCCCGTTCGATCGTCACACGCGCGGCCGGTGACGACCACGGGGTAACTCCCCTATCCGCGGGCCCTGGAGATCTCAGGGTGGCGTCAGGGTCGCCGCCTGAGGCGGCTCGGGTAGGGGTGCCCCCAGTATCGAAGGCATGACCGACGAAGCTGCCCAGTCCCGCGAAGCTTCCGGGTCGTCGCAGGACGCTCCGGCACCTTCCGCCGTACCTTCGGCGTCCGACGCACCGCCCGCGGCCTACGAGCCGCCGGCCGCGGACGCGCCCACCGCGGCAGACCCGCCCCCTCCGCCGCCGCCCGGTGCCGCCGCGCCTCCCGGCGCCGAGCCGCCACCGGGCGCCCAGCCGCCTCCCGGTGCCCAACCGCCTCCCGGTGCGCAGCCGCCGCCACCCGGTGCACAGCCGCCGCCATGGTTCGGCGCGCCGGACGGGCCCGTGTTTGCCCGCGAGCGGCTGATCCGGCCCGCCCGCGGCCGATACATCGCCGGCGTCTCCGGCGCGATCGCCAACGCCACCAACACCGACCCCGTGCTCTGGCGCGTGCTGCTGGCCGTGCTCGGCTTCTTCGGCGGCATCGGCGTGCTGGTCTACCTGGTCGGCTGGCTGCTGATCCCGGCCGAGGGCGACACCGCCTCCCCGATCGAGTCGCTGCTCGGCCGCGGCCGCTCGGCGATGGCGCCGCTGTCGATCGTGCTGGTCGGCGCGGCCGCGGTGCTGACCTTCGCGTTCGTCGTCGGCGACGGCTTCCGGGCGACCCTGCTGGCCGCGGCGGTCCTGGTCGGCGGCGCGCTGGTCGTCAAGCGCAACGGCCGGCTGAACGCGAACCGGAACGCCACCGAGCCGGGCCCGGCACCGGCCGATCCCTGGTCGGCGGCGAGCGCCGCCCCGTTTCCGCCGGCATCGGCACCCGCGGCGCCCGCCGCCGGGACGCCGGGCGACGAGCGGACCGCGGCGTTCCCGGCCTCGGCCGCACCGGCCGGCGAGCCGGTGACCCCGCCGCTGCCGCCCCGGCCCCCGAACTACAGCCCGCCGGCCCCGGCCGGGCCCGGCGTCACGCCGCCGAGCTACACGCACGCGGCGTACATCCCGCCCAGCACGTCGTACGCGCCGCCGACGGGTGGCTACCGGCCGCCGTTCGCCCCGCACGGCCCCTGGGCGCACCAGGGCGCCGGACCGGCGGTGCACCCGCCGAGGCCGCCCCGGCCGCCCCGGCCGCCCAAGCAGCGCCGGGAGCGCTCGAAGCTCGGCCGGATCACGTTCTTCATGATCGTGATGGTCATGGGCCTCCTGACCCTGATCGACCTGGCCGGCGTGAACGTCTCGGTCTCGGCGTACTTCGCGGCCGCGCTCACCACGATCGCCCTCGGCCTGATCGTGGGCGCCTGGTTCGGCCGGGCCCGCGGGCTCATCTTCCTGGCGGTGCTCGCCAGCTTCGGCCTCGCCGTCTCCAGCGGCGCCGAGACCTGGGGCGGCGAACTGGGCAACAGCTCGTACCGGCCGCGGACCATCGGCGCGATCGCCGACCGCTACGACTTCACCATCGGCTCCGCCACCCTGGACCTGCGCGCGGTCGACTTCACCGGCAAGGAGCAGATCACCACGGTCTCGATGAAGGTCGGCCAGGTGCGGATCCTGCTGCCCGACAACGTCGACGCCACCGCCACCGTCCGGATGGACGGCGGCCGGGCACGGATCTTCGGCCGCTCGTGGGAGGGCAACGACCTCGGCTCGCAGGAGATCACGGATCTCGGTGCGGACGGCGCCGGGGGCGGCAAGCTGCGGCTGAACATCGAAATGAACACCGGCGACGTGGAGGTGGCCCGATGAAGCCGCACCGTACAGACGGCATCTCGCTGAGTTTCGGCCTGATCTTCCTGCTGATCGCGGTCTGGTGGGCGATCACCCGGGTGATCTCGGTCCAGCTGCCCGCCGTGGGCTGGCTGGTGGCCGGCGGCCTGATCCTGTTCGGCGTGATCGGGCTGCTCGGCGCGATCCGCTCCGGCAAGCGGGCCGAGGTGCCCGCCCCGGTGCAGGCGGAGGCCCAGGTGGAGACGCCCGGCGACCTGCCACCCGGCATGCACGCCGACATCGTCCGCGAGCTGCTCGACAACCCGGCGGACCGGACCGACCTGAACCCGGCGTACCTGCGGCACCCGGTCACCACGCCGCCGGCCGCGGAATCACCGGCTCCCCCCGCCCCGAAGCCGGCCTCGGCACCGCCGGCACCGGCATCGCAGGCACCGCAGGCACCGCAGGCACCGCAGGCACCGCAGGCACCGGCGGCGACGGCGGACGAGGACACCGGCGAGCTACCGCAGCGCGACTGACAGCTAACACGCCGTCCGCAGGTCACACCAACGGGTGAGACCTGCGGGCGGCGCCATATGCTCTTCGAGCAGAGGAAATCCGACAGCGCGAGGAGCCCGTACCGCCATGACGCCGTTTCCCGCCGTGTCCACCGCGCCTGTGACCGGCGTCGGCCCACGCGCCGCACGCGCGCTTACCGCCGAGTTCGCCCGGCACAACGCCGCCACCACGGCCCTGGTCATCGGGGCCGACCACGCGTCGGCCGTGGTCGCCGCTGCCATCGAGGCGCTGCTGCCCGGCGACAACCTCACCCTGGTCGCGGGCGTTCGCAGCACCGCCGACCTGCTCCGCGACCACATCGCCGGGCTGGGCAGCTGGGTCTCGGACCGGGTCCGGATCCTGGACTCGCTCGCCGAGGCCTCCCCGGCCGACGTGGTCATCCTGGGCGAGCCGCTGACCGGCACCGCCGACGAGACCCGCGCGGTGCTGGACAGCCTGGGCAAATACCTGACCGAGGGCGCGGTCGTCTCCGTGGCGACCCCCGCCGTGCCCGGACGCACCGGCGGCGCGGCCGCCGAGTTGTTCCGGCAGAGCGCGCTGTTCGGGGTCGGCACCGACCTGGTGGCCCGCAACCAGCCGCCGCTGCGCGTGCACCGGCTGCGCTTCAGCCAGGCCGACACCAGGGTGGCCGCGACGCTGGCGCCGGCCTACCGCCCGTCCAGCGTGCCGGTCACCCGCACGATGCACATCGACTCCAACGGCGTCGCCGCGGCGGGCATCGCGCTCGGCCTGGCCGCGCTGGCCCGCAGCGCCCGGCCCAAGTCGAAGCTGTGGCTGATCCCGGCCCTGGCCGCGTTCCCCGTGGCGGCCTTCTTCCGCGACCCCGAGCGCGACATCCCCGCCGACCCGAACGCGATCGTGGCGGCCAGCGACGGCCGGGTGCTGTCGGTGGAGCGCCTGACCGACGAGCGCCTCGGCGAGGGCGAGTTCCTCCGCATCGCGGTCTTCCTGTCGGTGCTGGACGTGCACGTCAACCGGATGCCGGTGGCCGGCCGGGTCACGGACTACTTCGTGATCGACGGCGGCTACGCCAACGCGATGACTGCGGCCGCCGAGCACAACGTGGCGGCGTACACGGTGCTGGACACCGACCACGGCACGGTCGCGGTGGCGCAGCGGACGGGCCTGATCGCCCGCCGGATCGTGCAGCGCACCCCGGTGGGCACGCTGGTGGCCCGGGGCGAGCGGATGGGGCTGATCCGCTTCGGCTCCCGCACGGACGTCTACCTGCCGGCCGACCGGGCCGAGGCCCGGGTCGCGGTCGGCGACAAGGTCATCGGCGGCGGCTCGGTCATCGCCCGCTGGCTCTAACCGGTACGTGCGGATCGGCGGAGCCGCCGGTCCGCATCACCCGGCTTACCTACCAACGTCGAAAGGCCGCCTCCCCAAACGGGGAAGGCGGCCTTTCGCTACAACTCGGAGCTTTAGGCGGTGCGGCGGGTCCGCAGCCACAGGAGCGGGCCGCTGACCAGGTACGCGGCCACGACCAGCACGAACGTCAGGCGCGCGTTGACCAGGGCGCCGACGATCGGGAGCAGCCACAGCCACGGCGGGAGCTTCACGAGCCGGGCCAGCTTCGCGTAAGGGAAGCTGGAGACCATCGCGAACGCCATCAGCGCCACCCCGCCGAGCACCACGACGCCGGGCAGCGGCAGGCCGATCAGCACGGCGAGCGCCAGCACCGCGGCGGCCATCGTCGTCGGCACGCCGGAGAAGAACCGGCCGTCCTTCGGCGAGACGTTGAACCGGGCCAGCCGGATCGCGGCGCAGCCGGTCACCAGGATGCAGGCCACCGCGGCGAACGCGGTCGGCACGGTGTGCGCGAACGAGGCGTAGACCACGACCGGCGCGGCCAGGCCGAACGAGCACATGTCGGCCAGCGAGTCCATCTGCGCGCCGAACGGGCTGGAGACGCCCAGCTTGCGGGCCAGGGCGCCGTCGAGGCCGTCGAAGCCGACGCAGGCCACCAGGCAGGCGGCCGCGATGCGGGTGTCGCCCTGCATGGCCAGGAAGATCGCGAGCAGGCCGAGGCCGAGGCTGGCCAGGGTGCAGGCGTTGACCAGCGCGAAGCTGATGCGGCGGCGCAGGGTGTGCTCGCCGGGCAGCAGCGAGGCCGAGTCGGCCTCGACGATGACCGGAGCCGCCGTCGGCGCGGGGCCGTGGCTGCCGGAGGTGGCGACCGCACGACTGCGGGCATAGGGGGCGGGGAGAAGCTCGGTGCCGGTGTAAATCACCTCGGCCCGGGTTGCGGTGGCGGCGCGGCCGGCGTCGCCGGACCTGCGTCCCACGCGCACCAGAAGGGCTTGCCGCGCAATCGTTCCGCCGCGGCGCAACCGACCTGCCCAACGACGCCCGGCGGGACGGGGACTATCCGTCGTGCGCCGCCGGCGCCAAGGGGTTCTCGGCACGTGCTCCTCCATCTTGGGGTCGGTATCCCCGGCGGCTAGAGCCGGTCCGGGGTGCTGCCCTTCGCCCGTACGTCTACGGACAGTCATGTTAGGCGGGTTACACAATCGCATAGCCGAGCGATCTTGGCGATAGACCTCGAAGACCTCTTCAGCGTCTCGTGCAACGACATCCTCTTGAGTTCTGTTCCGCCGACGAACGCGGGAGGCACCCGCACTGCCTGGCACTGTGACGATTCTAACCGAAGCCTCCTAGGCCGATCACCAGCCGCCTAGGCCGATCCCCGGTGAGCTGTCTCCTCCGCCAGGCGCTGGACGGCGGCCCTCGCGACCTCGGTCAGCGGGAGATCACGCACCGTGGTGGCATCGAACCACCCCGCTGCGACCGTGGATCCGCCTGCTTCGGTCACCACTGTTTCTGTCGGCCTGTCGACGAGAATCCTGAACAGGACGCGGACGACATGCCAGTCGATCGGCACCCCTTCCGGGCCGAGCGCGGCCGGGTCGTGCCGGTGCGAGGTGCCGAGCAGCCCGGTCACCCGCCCGTGTTGTCCGGTCTCCTCGATCAGCTCCCGGGCCACGGCCGCCTCGGGCGACTCGCCGAACTCGGTGCCGCCGCCGGGCAGGTGCCAGCTTCCGGCACCCGGATAGCCGGTCGCGATCTTGGTGAGCAGGATCCGCCCGTCCGGGTCGGTGACCAGCCCGTACGCCCCGAAGCGCTGGCCGCGTCCCGGGGTGCGGGCGACGGCGCCCGGGTGGTCCGGCACGTCCGACGCGGCGCCGGGCAGGCCCAGGACGCGGGCGGTGAACGGCATCAGCGGCAGCCGCCCCGGCACCACCCAGTCGACGGCCTCGGTGGTCCCCTCGGCCTCGTCGCGCAGCTCGCCGCCGGCCGGTTCCACGTCGTAGATGATCCGATCGGTGTGTTCCCACGTATTGGTCTCCGGCAGCCGGAACACGTCCGACGTCACCGAAAGCAGGCCCGCCACGCGCACGGACAGCCCGGTCTCCTCGGCGAACTCCCGGACCACCGTGTCGTCCGGGTCCTCGCCCTGCTCGACGCCGCCGCCCGGCAGCGTCCACAACCCGGGGAACGACGAAAGGCCGGAGTTGCGGGCGAGCAGCACCCGGCCGGCGTCGTCGCGGCACACGCCGTATGCGCCGATTCGTCGGACCTTCACGCCGCTCAGGCTAGCCTCGCCGCCCGCAGCGCCTCCGCCGTCACCTCGGTCACCTGGTCCGCGGGCAGCTCGGCGGCCGCCTTGAGCGCCATCCAGCACGCCTCGGAGGTCGAGCCCCCGACGTCCTTGACGATCACCTCGGTCGGCGCGTCCACGACGACCCGGTAGAAGGCGCGGACCCCGTGCCAGTCGATCGGATAGCCCTCCGGGCCCAGCGACGCCGCGTCGCGGTGGCTGGCGACGCCGAGCAGCTCGACCAGGCGGCCCACCTGCCCGGTCTCCTCCACCAGTTCGCGGATCAGCGCGGTGCCGGGCTGCTCGCCGTAGTCGGTGCCGCCGCCGGGCAGGTGCCAGCGGCCGGCGCCGGGATATCCCGGCGCGATGCGGGTGAGCAGCAGGCGCTCGTGCGGGTCGGTGGCGATCGCGTACGCCGCGAAACGCTGCGCGCGGTGCAGCCCGTCCGGCCCGGCGACGGCGTAGAAGGACGGGAAGTCCGGCGCCTCCTCGGGCCGCAGGTCGGCCGAGGCGGCCGAGAGCCCCAGCGCGGCGGCGGTGAACGGCCGCAGCCGCAGTTTCTCCGCCTCCTCCAGGGTGTGCCAGCGGGCCAGGTCGGTCGGCTGGCCCACGCGGTCGTAGAGGTTGCCCCCACGGATCGACACCTCGTAGACGAGGCGGTCGGTGTGGATGGTCACGCCGCGGTGCGGCAGGGACCTCATGTCGGCCAGGACGTCGCGCAGGCCGCTGACGGCCACGGAGAGCCCCGTCTCGGCGGCGGTCTCACGCACGACGGTGTGGTTCGGGTCCTCGCCATGGTCGACGGCGCCGCCGGGCAGCGACCAGACGCCGGGCGTGCCGGAACTACTCGAGGCGCGGACGAGTAGGACGCGGCCTTGGGGATCGGTCGCGACGGCGTAGGCCGCGATCCTGCGAAGCGGCTCCAGAGCGGGGGTCACGGGCGGCATTCTGCCCGGATTATGTGACCTTCAGAAATCGACTGTCGGATTCCTGACAGGACGATAGCCCACAGTAATCGCTGATCAGGGCGGTTCTCCGCACCGAACGCACCCGGGTAGTAACAGACAGCAATCACCCGAATCACCCATCTCAGGGCGCCGAATCAGGGTCGGAATCGGGGCTCTCACCGAGGCGGCGAGGGGCCCTCCCGCCGCACTCTTGGGACATGACTCAACCGACCATCGCCCCGTACAAGCAGCTCCGCCGACCGCTCGACGACCGCATCGTGGCGGGTGTCTGCAGCGGTATCGGCCGATACCTCGGCATCGACCCCGTGCTGATCCGGGTGGGGTTCGCGGTGCTCGCCGTACTCACCTGGGGCACGGCGCTGCTCGCGTACCCGATCGCCTGGTTCCTGATGCCCGAGGAGCCCGCGCCGGCCGCCCCGCCGTGGCGCGACCCGGCCGACCCGACCTGGGGTCAGCCGCCGGTCGCGTGACCGGGCCGGAGGCGCCCCCCACCTACTCCCACTCGATGGTGCCCGGCGGCTTGCTGGTCACGTCGAGGACAACCCGGTTGACCTCGGGCACCTCGTTGGTGATGCGGGTCGAGATCTTGGCGATGACCTCGTACGGCAGGCGCGACCAGTCCGCCGTCATGGCGTCCTCGCTGGAGACCGGCCGCAGCACGACGGGGTGCCCGTAGGTCCGGCCGTCGCCCTGCACGCCCACGCTGCGCACGTCGGCCAGCAGGACCACCGGGAACTGCCACACGTCGCGATCCAGGCCGGCCGCGGTGAGCTCCTCGCGGGCGATCAGGTCCGCGGCGCGCAGCACGTCGAGCCGGTCCCGGTCGACGGCCCCGATGATCCGGATCGCCAGGCCGGGGCCCGGGAACGGGTGCCGCTGGACGATCTCCTCGGGCAGCCCCAGCTCGGCCCCGAGCGCGCGCACCTCGTCCTTGAACAGGGTGCGCAGCGGCTCGATCAGCGCGAACTGCAGGTCGTCCGGCAGGCCGCCGACGTTGTGGTGCGACTTGATGTTCGCCGTACCCGTGCCGCCGCCGGACTCGACCACGTCCGGGTAGAGCGTGCCCTGCACCAGGAACTCGATGTGCCGCTCGGCGTCCAGCTCGCGGGCCGCCGCCTCGAACGTGCGGATGAACTCGCGGCCGATGATCTTGCGCTTCTGCTCGGGGTCGATGACGCCGGCCAGGTGACCCAGGAAGGACTCGGCGGCGTCGACGACCTTGAGCCGGATGCCGGTCGCCGCCACGTAGTCCTTCTCGACCTGCTCCGCCTCGCCGGCGCGCAGCAGCCCGTGGTCGACGAAGACGCAGGTGAGCTGGTCACCGATCGCCTTGTGCACCAGCGCCGCGGCCACCGCCGAGTCGACGCCGCCGGACAGGCCGCAGATGACCTGCCGGTCGCCGACCTGCTCGCGGATCGCGGCGACCTGGTCGTCGATGATGTTGGACGAGGTCCAGGTCGGCTCGATGCCGGCGATGTCGTAGAGGAAGCGCCGGAGCATCTCCTGCCCCTGCCGGGTGTGCGCCACCTCGGGGTGGAACTGCACGCCCGCCCGCCGGGTCGCCAGACTCTCGAACGCGGCCACCGGCGCGCCCGGCGAGGAGGCGGTGACGGCGAAGCCCGCCGGGGCCTCGGTCACCGCGTCGCCGTGCGACATCCAGACCGGCAGGTCCGCGGGAAGCTCGCGCAGCAGCGTGCCGGGCTCGGCCAGCGGCGAGAGCGCGGTGCGGCCGTACTCCCGGGCGCCGGTGTGGGCGACCGTGCCGCCCAGCGCCTGCGCCATCGCCTGGAAGCCGTAGCAGATGCCGAAGACGGGCACCTCGTTGTCGAACAGCGCCGGGTCGAGCGACGGCGCACCCGCCTCGTAGACGCTCGACGGCCCGCCGGACAGGATGATCGCCGCCGGGTTCCTGGCGAGCATCTCCGCGACCGGCATGGAGTGCGGCACGATCTCCGAGTAGACCCGCGCCTCGCGGACCCGCCGGGCGATCAACTGGGCGTACTGTGCGCCGAAGTCGACGACTAGAACGGGACGCGGTGTACTCATGACGCGCGAGTTTACCGGCGTCAGCGATACCACTTCCGGGCCGGGGCGTACCGCACGTTGCCGGCCTTGTCGTACGCCCGCACCCGCACGGTCATGACCTTGCCGTACTTCCACGTCTGCACGCCGAACCGGTGGGCGCCGCCCGCGTAACGCTGGACGACCCTGTTGTTGACCAGCAGTTCCATCCGGCTGATCCCGTGTGCGTCGGCGGCCGTCACGGCGAGGTACCTGGTCTTGCGGACCCGGTGGGTGACCGATGCCGAGGAACCGGCGATCCGGACCGAGGGGCCCCAGTTGTCGACGGTCACCGTACGGGTGGCGTTCGCCACATTGCCGCCCCGGTCGTACGCGCGCAGCCCGAGCCGCACGGCGGCGCCCCGGCCGGAGGTGCGCCACGAGAAGGCGTACGGCGCCACCCGGTCGGTGCCGACGACGACGCCGTCGGCGAGCAACTCGACCTTGGCGATGCCGGCGTCGTCGGTGGCGCGGGCCGTGACGCTTACCGTCCCGCGTACCAGGGCGTTGCCGCCCGGCGAGGTGATGGACGCGACCGGGGCCGCGTGGTCGTCGGCGGCCGGCAGGGCGGCGAGCGCGGCCGCGGCGTCGACCCGGCCGGACGAGGCGGCGACCCAGCCGCCGGAGATCCTGGTGGCGGACGTCGTCAGCGCCGTTCGAATGATGGCGGCCGTCGGCGCCGGGGTCGTCGAGGCGAGCAGGGCGGCGACGCCGGCGACGAACGGGGTGGCCGACGAGGTGCCGCAGAACTGGCCGACGACGCCGTCGCGCGCCTGCGCCGGGTTGCAGCCGGGCGCCGCGATGTCGACCCAGCCGCTGCCGTAGTTCGACCAGGAGTAGCGGGCGTCGCCGGAGGTGGCGGCGCCGACGGCGAGCGCGGCCGGAATCGCCGCCGGGTAGCTCGGCTTGGATTCGCCGCTGTTGCCGGCCGCCGCGATCACGAGCGCGCCCTTGCCGGTGGCGTAGGCCACGGCGTCGCTGAGCAGCCGGCTGTCCTCCGGCCCGCCCAGCGACAGGTTGATGATGTCCGCGCCGTTGTCGGCGGACCAGCGGATGCCCTCGGCGATGTCGCTGTAGCTGCCGCTGCCGTTGGCGTCGAGCACCTTGACCGGGAGGATCTTGCAGGACCAGCAGATACCGGCGATGCCGACGCCGTTGTCGCCGCTCGCGGCGATCACGCCGGCGGTCATGGTGCCGTGCCCCTGGTCGTCGTCGGCGTTGCCGTCGTCGTTGACGAAGTCGTGGCCGGCCAGCACCCGGCCGGCGAGGTCGGGAAGCTTCTTCACGCCGGTGTCGACCACGGCGACGACCACGTCGCCGGCGCCCCGGGTGGTGTCCCAGGCGCGGTCGACCTGGGTGCGGGTGATGCCCCACTGGCCGGAGTAGTACGGGTCGTCGGGCCTGACGGCGGCGATCCGGGCGACCTGGTCCCGCTCGACGTACGCGACGGCGGGGTCGGCACGCAGCGCGTCCGCGGCCTCGCCGACCTGACCGGCGGGGACATCGACGGTGACCGCACCGGCGAGCCGCTCGCTGTCGAGGACGTCGACGCGGCGCTCGAGGCCGGCGACGACGTCGGCGTCGCCGCGCAGGCCGACGATCAGCGAGACGGGTGCCTCCTGCGCCGGCGCTGCTGCGGCCGGAGCGCCCGTCACAGCGATGGCACCCACCACGACACCGACAGCCAGAGCCCGAAGAGTCATCCAGTAAAGGTGCGCCCCGCCCGTTGGCGGCGCCGTACCCCGCCGGGTGCGACCGGGTAGCAGAAAGCCCTCACCGGGAGCGCTCGGTGAGGGCTTTCTGGAAGGACGACGGGTCAGCGCGTGTAGTTGCGCGTCGCCTCGTACTTGGTGTTGTTGGCGATGTCGATCGCCCGGATCTGGACCTTCATCTTCGTGGCCTGCGACGCCGCGTTGAAGCTGAAGTTGTAGGGCGAGGTGGTGTCCGTCTGGATCACCTTGCCGTTGATCAGCAGCTCGACCCGGCGCATGCCGTACGTGTCGGTGGCGGTGACCGCGATCTTCACCGTGCCCGAGACCTTCGCACCGTCCTTCGGCGCGCTGGTGATCTTCACCGTCGGCCCGGTGTTGTCCGCGATGAACGTGCGGTCGAAGTCGGCGCGGTTGCCGGCCTTGTCGTAGACCCGCACCTGCAGCTTGACCGGGCCGTTGCGGCCGATGGTGTTGTACGGCAGCGAGTACGGCGCGGTGCCGTCCTGCGTGACGTAGACGTCGTCCGCGTAGAGCACGACGGTGCGGACCCCGGAACCCGAGGTGTCGGCGACGCCGGTCGGCGTGACGTTGACGATGCCGTGCACGCGCCAGCCCGAACCCGGGTTCGAGACGCCGGTGATCGTCGGCGCGATCGAGTCGGTGCCGATGGTCAGGCTCTTGTCGGCGTCGAGCATGCCGTAATGCGCCCAGCTGCCGCCCGAGATCGGGCGGGCCCCGACCGTGACCGCGTGACCCAGCGACCAGCCGCTGAAGTCGGGGTGCTCGGTCTTGACCAGGGCGGCCGCGCCGGCGACCATCGGCGCCGCGAACGACGTGCCCTGCAGGCCGGAGTGGTAGTTGCCGAACCGGTCCATGACCGTGACGTTGCCGGGGGCGACCATGTCGACCCAGGTGGAGCCGTAGTTGGAGTACGGTGCGCGGGTCTCGGAGCCGCGCTCGGTGGCGCCGACGGCGACGACGTCGGTCAGTGCCGCCGGGTAGTGCTTGGCGGCCGAGTTCTCGTTGCCCGCCGCGGCGACGACGAGCACGCCCTTCATGTTGGCGTACGCGACGGCGTCGCTGAGGACCTGGCTGGTCTCGGCGCCGCCGAGCGACATGTTGATGATCTTGGCGCCGTTGTTGGTGGCCCAGACGATGCCCTTGGCGACGTCGGAGTCGTATCCGCTGCCGGCCGAGTTGAGCACCTTCACCGGCAGGATGACGCAGGTCCAGCAGGCGCCGGCGATGCCGACGTCGTTGTTGCCGCGGGCGGCGATCAGCGAGGACACCATGGTGCCGTGGCCGTAGTCGTCCGTGGTGTTGGTGGTGTTGCTCACGTAGTTGTAGCCGGGCAGTACCGCACCCGCGAGGTCGCCGACGGCGGTCACGCCCGTGTCCAGCACGGCGACCTTGACGGCGCTGCCCGTGCTGTGTTCCCACGAGGCCGGGAGCTTGACCTGGTCGACCTCGGGCTGTCGGCCCTCGGTGTACATCGGGTCGTTGGGGGTCACGTCGGAGGTCTTGCGCACGTGGTCGACCTCGACGTACGCGACGTTCGGGTCGGTCATGAGCGTCGCCATGATCGAGGCCTGGCGAGAGGCCGGGACCTCCATGGTGTGCGCGCGCAGCTCCGACATGGACTTCTGCGCCGGACCGGCGGCGTCCATGGACCGCACGCCCATCGAGGCGACGGCGCCCGCGGCCGTGGCGGACGCCGGGGCGTCGCTCTTGAGGCCGACGACGAGCCGCACGGGCCCGGCGGCGGGGGGTTCTCCCGCGAGGGCCCAGGTCGAAACCCCGGCCATCGTCACCACTACCGCTGCTGAGAGTGCACCGACGGTTACCCGCCGCGAGACGAACTTCATATGGGTCGCGCCTCCCCGTTTTCGACCCACCGCCTCGGCGAATCGCGGCGGTCAGAGTACGGGCGATCTTCCCGAATTCCACCCCCCATTCCAACAAGCGAGATCTTGGGGCATTGAGCAGTGTGAAGTCGTCGCCTACTGTTCCAGCATGCGGACATCAAAGCTCGTCTGGGCGGCGGCCGGGTCGGCCGCCGTGCTGTTGCTGGGCGCAGTGGGCCTCGCGGCGACCCACCGCAGCGGTTCCGGCGGGCCCGCACCGGCGGCCCTCGCGAGTGCCGGCCCGTCCGCGGCGCCGCCCGCGTCGGCCGCCCCCGCACCGTCGCCCGGCGCCGACATCACCGGCCCGCTCGACCTGCTGGTGATCGGCGTCGACACCCGGGTGAGCATCGCGGACTGGCAGCCGCACGCGGACGCCATCATGCTGCTGCACGTCAATGCCGATCTCAAGTCCGGCTATCTCTTCTCGCTCCCCCGCGACCTGCGCGTGGACGTTCCGGCGTTCGCGCCCAACGGGTACGACGGCGGGCGGCGCAAGCTCACCGAGGCGATGAGCGCCGGCGCCGTGGTCCGCGGCACCGACAAGGCCGACGTCGCGCAGGGCTACAAGTTGCTCGCGCGGACGATCTCGGACTACACCGGCATCAAGGAATTCGACGCGGGCGCGATCCTGACCTTCCGGGGACTCAGCAAGCTGACCGACGCCCTCGGCGGCGTCACCCTGAAGATCGATCAGAAGGTCGTCTCGCAGCACCGCCGCCCCGACGGCACCGAGCGCACGCTGCGCTCCGGCGGCGGCGGGTACGTCGGCCCGCAGGCCACCTACCTGCCCGGCACCCGCAAGCTCGTCGGCTGGCAGGCGATCGACTACGCCCGCCAGCGCTACACGGCCGGCGGCGACTACACCCGCCAGCGCCACCAGCGCCAGCTCGTCAGGGCGCTGCTGGCCCGGGCCGAGGACGCGGGGCTGCCCGCCGACCAGACCCGGGTGCGGTCGATGCTGACCGCGCTCGGCGACACCCTGGTCGTCTCCGGCGACCGCAGCCCGGCCGAGTACGCGTACGCGCTGCGCGACCTCGACCCGGCGCGGCTCACCCTGGTCGGGCTGCCGGGCGGCTCGGTCTCCAGCAACGGCCGCTACATCGGCGAGCAGCTGACCTCGACCGGCCGCGGCTTCCTCAAGGCGATGGCGGCCGGCCGGCCCGGGCCGTATCTCAAGGAGCACCCCGAGCTGATCAATAAGTAGGTTTCCGGTCGCCGAACAGCCACGCCTCGAAGAAGTCGCCGAGATCCCGGCCGGACGCCTTCTCGGCCGCCGCGATGAAGTCCTCTGTGGTCACGTTGCCGTCGCGGTGCTCGGCCGGCCACGACTTGAGCAGCGCGAAGAAGGCGTCGTCGCCGATCGCGTGGCGCAGGGCCTGCACGGTCATCGCGCCACGCAGGTAGACCGCGTCGCCGAACAGGTTGTCGACGCCCGGGTCGCCGGTCGGGACAGTCCAGTCGAAGGACGCGTACGCCCGGTCGAAGGACTCCTGGACGGTCCGCTCGCCCTGGTGCTCCTGCCACAGCCACTCCCCGTACGTGGCGAAGCCCTCGTTGAGCCAGATGTCCTGCCAGCGGCGCAGGGAGACGCTGTCGCCGAACCACTGGTGTGCCAGCTCGTGCGCGACCACCGTGGCGTTCGCCTGGCCGCGGAAGAAGGTGTTGCCGTACACCGGCCGCGACTGCGTCTCCAGGGCGTAGCCGACCCGGTCGTCGTCGAGGACGACCCCGCCGCTGGCGTCGAACGGGTACGGGCCGAACTGGGTGGCGAGATAGTCGACGATCTCGCCGGTGCGGCCGAGCGCCCGGGCGGCGTTGCCGTTCGCGGGCAGCGACTCCGGAATCGCGGTGATCATCGGTTTGCCGTCGTGCGTGCCGACCTTGACCCGGTAGTGCCCGATCACCACGAACGCCAGGTAGCTGGCGAGCGGGTTCCGCTCCCTCCAGGTCCAGGTGGTCCAGCCGGCGACGGTGCGGCGCGCGCCCGGCACGCCGTTGCCGATCGCCTGCACCCCGTCGGGAACGGTGATGGCCAGCGAGAACGTGGCCTTGTCGGACGGGTGGTCGTTGACCGGGAACCACGTGCTGGCCGACTCCGGCTGGCCGAGCGCGAAGGCACCGTCCTTGGTGCGCAGCCAGCCACCGACGCCCAGCGTCTCGTTGTTCAGCGCCTGCGGCCTGCCGCCGTATTCGACGACGACGGTGAAGGCCGCGCCGTCGGCGAGGCCGGCCGCGGGCGTGACCACCAGTTCGTTGCCGTCGGCCCGGCTGGTGGCGGCGCGGCCGTCGACTGTCACCTTGCTCGCGGCGAGATGCGCGAGATCGAGGTTGAACCGCGAGAGCGCCTGCGTGGCGGTGGCGGTGATCGTCGCCGTGCCGCGCAGCTCGCCTCCGGCCGGGTCGTACCGCACCTTCAGGTCGTAGCCGCCGACGTCGTAGCCGCCGTTGCCGTACGTCGGAAAGTACGGATCGCCGGCCCCCTCGGCCCCCGCCGCGAAGCTGGGCGCGGACGTGGACGAGGGGGTCGTCGCCGGCCCGCCGTCGTCGTCGGCGGTGCAGCCGGCCAACGCCAGCACCGCGACGGCCGCGACGGCCGTTCGTGCCCTGCGCATGGGTGTCCGATCCTCAGCGGTCGAGAACCAGCGAGACCTTCTGGAACTCCTTGACGTCGTGGTAACCGCACTTCGCCATGGCGCGGCGGAGTCCGCCGAAGAGGTTCAGCTGGCCGTCCGGCCGGGCCGCCGGGCCGTACAGGAGCTCCTCGAGGGTGCCGTCCGGCTCGCCCGCGATGCAGAAGCCCCCGCGCGGCAGGCTCGGGTGGCTCGCCGCGGAGTGCCACCAGGCGCCGCCCGCCGGCGCGCCCTCGGCCAGCGAGAGCGGCTCGCCCAGCATGACCGCGTCCGCGCCGCAGCCGATCGCCTTCGCGATGTCGCCCGAGGTCTGGATGCCGCCGTCGGCGATCAGGTGCACGTAGCGGCCGCCGGTCTCGTCCAGGTAGTCGCGGCGCGCGGCCGCGGCATCGGCGATCGCGGTGGCCATCGGGACCCGGATGCCGAGAACGGTGTCCGTCGTGGACCACTCGTCCGCCCCGATGCCGACGATGACGCCGGCCGCGCCGGTGCGCATCAGGTGCAGCGCCGTCTTGTAGTCGGTGCAGCCGCCGACGATGACCGGCAGGTCGAGATCGGCGATGAACTCCTTGAGGTTGAGCGGCTCGTCCGTTGTCGACACGTGCTCGGCCGAGACCAGGGTGCCCTGGATGACCAGCAGATCGACGCCCGCGTCGAGGATCACCGGCGCCAGCGCCAGCGTGTGCTGCGGCGACACCCGCACGGCGACAGTGACGCCGCCGTCGCGCATGGCGCGGACCCGCTCGGCGATCAGCTCGGGCCGGATCGGCTCGGAGTAGACCTCCTGGAGGCGCTTGGTGGCGTCCGCCTCCTCGTCGAGCGAGGCCAGCTCCTCGAGGATCTTGGTCGGGTCCTCGTAGCGGGTCCAGAGGCCCTCGGCGTTGAGCACGCCCAGGCCGCCGAGGCGGCCCAGGGCGATCGCCGACTCCGGGCTCATCGTCGCGTCCGAAGGGTGCGCGACACAGGGGATCTTGAACGGGTACGCATCGAGGCGCCAGTCGGTGGACACGTCGTCCACGTCGCGGGTGCGGCGGCTCGGGACGATCGCGATGTCGTCCAGGTGGTAGCCGCGTTGGGCGGTCTTGCCGAGACCGATCTCCACCACGTCACGCATGTCGGGTTACCTCTTAACGGGTTAACGGGAGTGGTAGTTGGGTGCCTCGACGGTCATCTGGATGTCGTGCGGGTGGCTCTCCTTGAGACCCGCGGCGGTGATCCTGATGAGCTGGCCCCGCTCCTGCAGATCGGGGATCGTCTCGGCGCCGACGTAACCCATCGCCGCGCGCAGGCCACCGATCAGCTGGTGCGCCACGCGCGACAGCGGGCCGCGGTAGGGTACCTGGCCCTCGACGCCCTCGGGTACCAGCTTGTCCTCGGTGACGTCCTGCTGGAAGTAGCGGTCCTTGGAGTAGGACTTCGCCTGGCCGCGCGACTGCATGGCGCCCAGTGAGCCCATGCCGCGGTAGGTCTTGAACTGCTTGCCGTTGATGAAGATCAGGTCGCCGGGGCTCTCCTCGGAGCCGGCCAGCAGGCCGCCGAGCATCACGGTGTCGGCGCCGGCCACGATCGCCTTGGCGATGTCGCCCGAGTATTGGATGCCGCCGTCGGCGATGACCGGCACGCCGGCGGGGCGGCAGGCCCGGGAGGCCTCCATGACCGCGGTGATCTGCGGGACGCCGACACCCGCGACGATCCGGGTGGTGCAGATCGCGCCGGGGCCCACGCCCACCTTGACCGCGTCGGCGCCCGCGTCGACGAGGGCCTTGGCGCCCGCGTACGTCGCGATGTTGCCGCCGACGATGTCGACCGCGGTGTCCTTCTTCAGCAGGGCGACCATCTCCAGCACGGCGCGCTGGTGCCCGTGCGCGGTGTCCACGATGACCACGTCGACGCCGGCGTCGATCAGGGTGCGGGCCCGCTTGTAGGCGTCGTCGCCGACGCCGACCGCGGCGGCGACCCGGAGCCGGCCCTGCGGGTCCTTGGTGGCGTTCGGGTACTGCTCGCTCTTGGTGAAGTCCTTGACCGTGATCAGCCCGCGCAGCCGGCCCGCGTCGTCGAGCAGCGGCAGCTTCTCCACCTTGTGCCGCTGCAGCAGCGCCAGGGCCTCTTCCTTGCCGACGCCGACCGGCGCGGAGATCAACGGCGCCTTGGTCATGACCTCGCGCACCTTGACGCTGTCGTCGGTGACGAAACGCATGTCGCGGTTGGTGACGATGCCGACGAGCACGCCGTCGGCGTCGACGACCGGCAGCCCGGAGATGCGGTAGCGCCCGCAGAGCTGGTCCACCTCGCGCAGGGTGTCGTCGGGGCTGCAGGTGACCGGGTTGGTGATCATCCCGGACTCGGAGCGCTTCACGAGGTCGACCTGGGCGGCCTGGTCCTCGAGCGAGAGGTTGCGGTGCAGCACGCCGATGCCGCCCTGGCGGGCCATCGCGATCGCCATCCGCGCCTCGGTCACCGTGTCCATGGCGCTGGAGATCAGCGGGATGGAGAGCTCGACGTTTCGGGTCAACCGGGTGATCGTGTTGACGCGGCTCGGCACGACGTCCGATTCGCCCGGCTGGAGCAACACGTCGTCGAAGGTGAGACCCAGCGGAACCGTGCGGGCCGACTCGTTATCCACAGATCATCCCTAGCGAAGAGGCGGAGTGTTCATCCTACCCATCCGGTCAGGGCCTTCTGTCGGGCGGACAGCGCGTGCGGGCCAGCACACATCGGCCGCACATGGGTACGGTAGACATCGTGCAAGAAGAGCCGATCGACCCGTTCAACGGCGACCCCGCCGACCCGGCCGCCGGTCTCGACGACCTCTCGGAGGACGCCGAGAGTGATCCGCTGACCGAGCCCGAGCGGCAGGACGTCCTCGAGGACCTCTCCGACCTGGAGATCTACCAGGCGTTGCTGAGTCCGACGGGCATCCGCGGCCTGGTGATCGAGTGCGAGGACTGCCACGAGCCGCACTACTTCGACTGGGATCTGCTCCGGGGCAACCTGCGCCACCTGCTGAGCAACGGCCGCCCGCGGGTGCACGAGCCGGCCTACGACCCCGACCCGGACCACTACGTGACCTGGGAATACGCCCGCGGCTACGCCGACGGGGTGCACGACACACTGACCGAGGGCACGGACGACGACGCTTCCTGATCGCCGTCCGGGCCCCCGGGTGCAAACGCCTTACGTTTAGGCGACCAGACCGGCCCGGAAGCCGGCGGCCACCGCATGCGCCCGGTCGCGGGCGCCCAGCTTGCGGAAGAGCCGCCGAGCGTGGGTCTTGACGGTGTCCTCGGAGACGAAGAGCTCGCGCCCGATCTCCGCATTGCTCTTGCCGTCGGCCATCCCCCGCAACACCTGCAACTCCCGCTCGGTGAGCGTGAGCCGCCGGCCCGTGGGTGCGTCGGTCCGGCCGGTGTCGTTACCCGGCCACACCATCGGCCGGCCGGTGGCCGGGTCGATGTCCGATCCGTCGCCTCGCTGGGCGGGGACCATCGGTGAGTTCGGCAGCATCGCGGGTACGCCGGCACCGTTCGGCGTTCCGGCCATGGCCAGACCGTCGCGGTGCAGGCCGCGAGCGGCCGCCGAGTTGTTGTTGCGCCCCGCGCCGCCGACCGTGGCGGGCTGGGCGTTCGCTCCGTTGATCGGCATTCCCTGCGGCCGCACCGGCAAGAGCAGGAGCAGCAGCGCCTTGGCGACGACGCTGACCAGATCGTGCTCGACGCCGCGGATGACACCTCTGGCGCCGGCGGCGACGGCGGCCGCGGCGACCCGGGGGTCTTCGGCGCCGAAGAGTACGACCTGCGCCTGCGGGGCGCGGGCGAGGACGCGACGGGTGAAACCGACGCTGTCGGGACGGGTCACGGCGGTGTCGGCCAGGACAACCTCGGCCGGCCTTTCAGCCAGTCGGATCATGGCCTCGGTCTCGCTGACCGCCGTCCGCACGACCCCGGTCATCCCGAGCCGGGCCGCGGTAGAGGCGACGGTCTGGGCCGCAAGTGGGGTTCGGACGCACACGAGGACGGTACGCACAGTGATCCTCCTTCTCTCTCAGAGGAGATCACGCAACGGCCGCAGCATTACGCGCTTTAGATGGAAAAATTAGGAAACATCGGTACTGCTTGGAGCACCGATGAGATACGGCTGGCGAAGACATCGACAAGTCGGGTGTGATCCGGCGTTCGCCGGGGTACACGGGCGGCAGGCCTGAGTAAGGCCCCTCACTAACAGCACTCCGCGGTGCCGCGCGGGAGGAGGGTGTTGATGTCGAACGTTCGCAGACTGCCCGGGCCCATCGCCGACCTTTGGGAATGGCAACGACTCGGCCTGTGCAGAGGGCGCGACAGCGCCCAGTTCTTCCACCCGGACGGTGAGCGTGGTTCGTCCCGCAACCGTCGGGAGGCGAACGCCAAGACCATGTGCGGTGCCTGTCCGGTCCGGGCCGAGTGCGCTGCTCACGCACTGGCTGTCCGTGAGCCCTACGGGGTATGGGGAGGTTTCAGCGAAGCGGAGCGGCTGCGGCTGCTCGCGGTCGGCTGGGAGGACCTTGCCGATCGGCATCACGGACGGGTCGATCTTGCCCGGCTGGAGGCCCGCCTCGGCCGGCCCCACAAGTCGACGGTCCCGGCACAACGGCAGGTTCCGGCGGCCTGACGCCGGTCGACGCGCGGCACCACACAGCTGCCGACGCGCTTCCCTGCGGGGAACCACGTCGGCGTGTTCAACGGCGTGTTCGCCGCATCGGTGGACATGCAAGCCACCGTACGAGCGAACTTGGGGTTGACGTCGGACCAAAAGTGCGGCTTTTGGGTGACCCCGTCAGTCGACCGTGACCTGCACGGAATGCCATCCCGTCGCCCCGTCCGGGGCCGGCGCCGCGGGGGTGCTGGTCTGGGTGCCGCCGCCGGCGTCGGTGGCACGGACCCGCACCGCGTGCTCACCCGGCGTCGCCTGCCAGACGTAGGACCACTGAACCCAGGTGTCCGCCGAAACGGCCGGCGCGAGGGTCGCCGGCGCCCACGGGCCGTCGTCGATCTGGACCTCGACCCGCGCGATGCCGCGGTGCTGAGCCCAGGCCACGCCGGCGACGGTCACGGCTCCGGCCTTGCGCCCGGCGCCGTCGCGGGGCGTGTCGATCCGCGACTGGGTCTTGATCGGCGCCTGCGCCGACCAGCCCCGCGGCACCCAGTAGGCGTCGAAGTCGGAGAACCGGGTCAGCTCGATCTCGGTGATCCACTTACAGGCCGAGACGTAGCCGTACAGGCCGGGCACGACCATGCGCACCGGGAAGCCGTGCGACACCGGCAGGGGCCGGCCGTTCATGCCGACCGCGAGCAGGGCGTCCCGGCCGTCGCGCAGCACCGCGGTCGGGCTGCCGCAGGTCCAGCCGTCGGCCGAGCGCTGCACCACCTGGTCCGCGTCGGGCAGCGGCTGCGCCTCGTCCAGCAGGTCCTTGATCGGGGTGCCGAGCCAGAGCGCGTTGCCGATCAGGTCGCCGCCGACCTCATTGGACACGCAGGCCAGCGTCACGTACCGCTGCACCATCGGGCGCCGCAGCAGCTGCTCCCAGGTGATGGTGATCGGGTTGCGGACCATTCCGTGAATGCGCAGCTCCCAGGTCGCCGGGTCGATCTGGGGTGGATACAGCGCGGTGTCGATCCGGTAGAAGTCGGAGTTGGACGTGACGTAGGCGACCGCACCCCGCGCCTGGGCGCCGGCCGGCACGGCGGGGGCCGGCCGCACCGGCAGCGGCAGCACGACGGCGTTGCGGGCGGCGGTCACCGCGCGCCGCGAGGTCAGGAACCGGCCGCCGAGGCCGCCCACGGCGGCCACCGCGGCGGCGCCGGCCACCGCGAGCAGGAATCGGCGCCGGCTCTCCGGCTGAGCCGCCGGATCCGCCGAGGCCGCGGGGCTGTCCCCGACGGCACCGCCCACCCGGGACGCGCCGGGGGCCGTCACCAGCGCCGGGCTGCCGGCCAGCGCCGGGCTGCCGGCCGGTTCCGCCTCGACGGCGAGCCTCACCAGGTAGCGCAGCGCCACCACCGCGACGACGGCGGCGACGATCGACGGCAGCACGGCTGTGAACCCGGCGTCGTGCCGGGTGCCGGCGGCCGTCACCCCGATCGCGCCGAACAGGGCGACGCCGGCCATGGCGAGCGCCCAGCTGCGCAGCGCGATGACGCCGAGCAGCGCGGCGTAGCCGCAGAGCAGGATCGCCGTGCCGGTGATCAGCGCGGTCTTGTCGTGGGTACCGAAGACGGCGATGCCCGCGTCCTTCACCGAAGCGGGCACGTTGTCGACCACCACGCCGCCAACGGCGAGCAGCGGCGACGAGAGCGGGCCGGTCAGGACGGAGACGATCTCGGCGGCGCCGACGGCGGCACCGGCCGCGGCGACACCGGCCAGCGCGGCCCGCGACGAGAGGTTCACGCCTCCATCCTGCATCGGCGCACCCGAAACAGCCCTTACGGTTCGGTGACGGCCATCCGCAGCGGCGGCAGGGCGGCCACCAGCTCGTCCAGCAACTCCGCCGCGCAGCGATCGGGGCGGGGCTCCGGCAGCTTGGGCACGCCCTCGGCGGGCAGCTCCCAGATCACCCGGCCCGGGTCGAGCCGCTCCAGCGTGGCGTACCACTGCTGCAGGGGCTCGCGGAGCTGTACGTGCGCCGCGAAGTTGCGCCGCCGCCGGGTCTCGTCGCTGTCGCGGCGCCGCTGCAGCGTCTCGACCTCGGGCAGGCCGACCAGCACCATGTCGGCGAACCCGAGCCGCCCCGCGCGGAACGCCTCCCTGGTCACCGTCAGCTCGCGATCGAACCGGGCCCGCGGCGCCAGCCCCAGCGCCGCCATCCCCCAGGCGTAGTGCAGCTTCACCGGGTCGGTGTCGCAGAACGCGACGCCGTCGGCGCGCTCGAGGTCGGTGGCCTGCGACCAGCGGCTCATGCTGACCCGCGCCCAGTGCCGGGCCAGGGCCATCGCGTCGGTCGGCTCCCGGCCGGTCGCGGCGTACTCGGCGACGTAACGGCCGACGTAACGCCGGCACCACGACGTCTTGCCGGCCGCGGTCGGACCTTCCACCACGACGATCATCCCGCGCCTCTTTCCCCGAATCCCCGCATCACACACGAGAAAGGGCGCGCCGCGGAATGCGACGCGCCCTTTTTACTCTTTCGACTCAGAAACCCGGGCCGTGCTGATGGCCGTGGCCACCGTGGCCGTGGCCGCCTGCAGCGGCGGGCTCCGGCTCGGCCGGCTTCTCCACCACGAGGCTCTCCGTGGTGAGCAGCAGCGCGGCGATCGAGACGGCGTTGGACACCGCACTGCGGGTCACCTTCACCGGGTCGATGATGCCGGCCGCGACCAGGTCGACGTACTCGTCCGTGGCCGCGTTGAGGCCGTGGCCCCAGCCGAGCTCGGCGGACTTGCCGGCCACCACGTAACCGTCGTGGCCCGCGTTCTGCGCGATCCAGCGAAGCGGCTCGACGAGCGCCTTGCGGACGATCTGCACGCCGACCGCCTCCTCGCCGGTGAGGCCGAGGTTGCCGTCGAGCGTCGAGGCGATCTGCGCCAGGGCGGCGCCGCCGCCCGGGACGGTGCCCTCCTCGACCGCGGCCTTGGTCGCCGCGATGGCGTCCTCGATGCGGTGCTTGCGCTCCTTCATCTCGACCTCGGTCGCGGCGCCGACCTTGATCACCGCGATGCCGCCGGAGAGCTTGGCCAGCCGCTCCGAGAGCTTCTCGCGGTCCCAGTCGGAGTCCGAGGCCTCGATCTCCTTGCGGATCTGCGAAACCCGGTCCTCGATCTCGGCCTTGCGGCCGCCACCGTCGACGATGGTCGTGCTTTCCTTGTCCACCACGACCCGCCGGGCGGTGCCCAGCATGTCGAGGGTGACCTGGTCGATCTTGTAACCGAGCTCGGGGGCGATGAGCTCGCCGCCGGTCGCGATCGCGAGGTCCTGCAGCATCGCCTTGCGCCGGTCACCGAATCCGGGAGCCTTCACGGCGACGACCTTGAAGGTCTTCCGCAGCGCGTTGACGACAAGCGTCGACAGCGCCTGGCCCTCGACGTCCTCGGCGACGATGAGCAGCGGCTTGCCGCCGGAGAGAACCTTCTCCAGCAGCGGCAGCATCTCCTCGACGCTGGAGATCTTCTGCGTCGTGATCAGCAGGTAGGCGTCCTCCAGGACGGCCTCCTGCGACTCGGCGTCGGTCACGAAGTTCGGGGAGATGAAGCCCTTGTCGAACTGCAGACCCTCGGTCACGTCGAGCCCGGTGTCCAGGACGGACCCCTCCTCGACGGTGATGACGCCGTCGCGGCCGACCTTCTCCATCGCCTCGGCGATGAGCGCGCCGATGGTGGCGTCCTGCGCCGAGATGGTGGCGACGTTCGCGATGGACTTCTTGTCGTCGACCTCGACCGCCTTCTCCAGCAGGGCCTTGGAGACGGCCTCGGCGGCCAGGTCCATGCCGCGCTTGAGCGCGATCGGGTTGGCACCCGCGGTCACGTTGCGCAGGCCCTCGCGGACCAGCGCCTGGGCGAGCACGGTCGCCGTGGTGGTCCCGTCGCCGGCGACGTCGTTGGTCTTCGTCGCCACCTCCTTGACCAACTGGGCACCGAGGTTCTCGTACGGGTCGGAGAGCTCGATCTCCTTGGCGATGGTGACACCGTCGTTGGTGATCGTGGGCGCGCCGAACTTCTTGTCGAGGACGACGTTGCGGCCGCGCGGCCCGAGAGTGACCTTGACCGTGTCGGCGAGCGTATTGACGCCGTGCTCCAACAGGTGCCGGGCGTTGTCCGAGAAACTGAGAATCTTCGCCATTTATGGTCCCTTCAACGCACCGGCGCCCTGGACCGGAAGAGCCGGGCCAGGGCGCTCAGCACTGTCAGATCAGGTCTACTTCTCGATGACCGCGAGGACGTCGCGGGCGGAGAGCACCAGGTACTCCTCGCCGGCGTACTTGACCTCGGTGCCGCCGTACTTCGAGTAAAGGACGACGTCGCCGACCTTCACGTCGATCGGAACGCGGTTGCCCTTGTCGTCGATCCGGCCGGGGCCGACGGCGAGGACGGTGCCCTCCTGCGGCTTCTCCTTGGCGGTGTCGGGGATCACGATGCCCGACGCCGTCGTGGTCTCGGCCTCGTTCGCCTGGACCACGATGCGGTCCTCGAGCGGCTTGATCGCAACCTTTGTCGCGGTAGTCACGGGCATACCCTCCTGGGTACAGGTGTTATCGCCGGCCAGTTGACAGGCCGGGCTGATGCCTCATGCCACCGGGCGGGGCCGTCGTCGCGGGTGCCGGTCCGCCTGGCGCAAGCGCACGTCCCCAAAAACGGGAGCACGCTGGCACCCTCAGGTTGAGAGTGCTAATCGGAGGTTATGCCGGAACTAGCACTCCGTCAACCAGAGTGCCAACACGTCAGCTTCCAGCAGAATGACTTCCGTGGACCTCGAACTGCTCTCCGCCCTGCGTACCGCCGATGGCTCCGCCGCGCTGGCGGCCGCCGCCGGCGTCGCCGGCACGGACCCGCTCAGCGCGGCCACGGCCCTGCGCTCGCGCGGGCTGCCGCCCGCACTGGCCGCCGCCGCGCTCACGCAGGCCGACCTGCGGATGCGCGCGGAGGCGAAGTTCGGCGCGGCCGGCGCCGAGATGTTCTTCACCCGGGCCGGGCTCGAGCAGGCGACGCGGGCGGTGGTGGCCGACCGGCGCGCCGCGCGGCTGCGGGCGGCCGGCGTGGGGACCCTGGCCGACCTCGGCTGCGGCCTCGGCTCGGACGCGCTGGCCGCGGCCCGCCAGGGCATCCGGGTGCACGCCGTCGACGCCGACCCGCTGACGGCCGCGCTCGCCGCCGCGAACGCCGAGGCCGCCGGGCTGGCCCACCTGGTGACCGTGGAGTGCGCGGACGCGACGAGCGTGCCGGTGGAGCGGTTCGACGCGGTCTTCGCCGACCCGGCGCGCCGGCGGGCGGGCCGCGGCCGGCTGATGGACCCGCGCTCGTGGTCGCCGCCGTGGGACTTCATCGCCGCCCTGCCCGGCCGGGTGCCGCGCACGGTGCTCAAGCTGGCGCCCGGCATCGACCACGCGCTGCTGCCGCCGGGCGCCGAAGGCGAGTGGGTCAGCGTCGGCGGCGATCTGGTCGAGGCCGCGTTCTGGTGCGGCCCGCTGGCGCGGTCCGCCCGGCGCGCGGTCCTGCTGCCGTCGGGGGCCGAGCTCACCGGCTCGGGGGTCGAGGCCGCACGCCTCGGCCCGGTCGGCTCCTTCCTGTACGACCCGGACCCGGCCGTGGTCCGCTCGCACCTCGTGGCCGAGTTCGCCGAGGCGATCGGCGGCCGGATCGCCGACCCCGACATCGCGTACGTCTACACCGACGCCGCCGTCGACACCGTGTTCGGCCGGCGACTCGAGATCACCGACGTGCTGCCGTTCTCGCTGAAGCGGCTGCGGTCGCTGCTGCGCGAGCGCGGCGTCGGGCGGCTGGAGATCCGCAAACGCGGCTCCGCGCTCGAGCCCGAGCAGCTCCGCCGGGACCTGCGGCTCAGCGGCAGCGCCGCGGCGTCGCTGGTGCTGACCCGCGTTGCGGGAGCGCCGACGGTGCTGCTGTGCCGGTAGGGACGGCCCTTAGGGTTGTTCCTCGTGGCGAAGAAGGCTGCCGGCACCCCGGCCACCGTATTGCTCACCGCGCAGCGGGTCGCGCACGAGCTGCACCCGTACGACGTCCCGGCGGACGCCCACGACTACGGCGCGCTGGTCGCCGAGGCCATCGGGGTGGCGCCGGCGGCGGTCTTCAAGACGCTGATCGCCGAGGTCGACGGGCGGCTCACCGTCGCCGTCGTCCCGGTGACCGGCGAGTTGGACCTCAAGGCGCTGGCGAGCGCCGCGGGCGGCAAGCGCGCGGCGCTGGCGGATCGGGCGGCGGCCGAGCGCAGCAGCGGCTACGTCCGCGGCGGGATCAGCCCGCTCGGGCAGCGCCGGCGGCTGCCGACGGTCATCGACGACTCGGCCGCCGGCCTCGACCTGATGTACGTCTCGGCCGGGCGTCGCGGCCTGCAGGTCTCGATGGCCCCGGCTGACCTGATCCGGCTCACGGACGCAAAAACCGCCAAGATTCGGACATAGAGCGGCAGAAGCCGTGTCCGAACCGTCCGTTACGACACCGTTATCCGGATCCGGCATTCCGGCGACCCGAAGTGACCTAGCGTCACGTTGTGGAGCGACTCCATGGCGGAACGTGACCTGACGTCGTCGTGCAGCCGTTTACGCGGCCTGCGGGACCTAGCGATCAGGCCCGTCGCGCCACGTCCAGCACCGGGAATTTCGCTGCTCCGATACAACAGAGTGTCCGATTCCGCAGCGGATCGGATGAGTGACATTCCCGGCAGCGCACACCAGAATCCGAAGCAAGGTCCGGATTGATCCGCGAGGATCCGATGCAAGGTCCGGATTGATCCGAAAGGACTCGAGGAATGCGTAAGGGAATCTTCGCCCTTGCCGCGGTCGGCCTGCTGGCCACCAGCAGTTTGACTGCATGCGGTGACGACAGCGGTGACGACTCAGGCAGCAACGGCGGCTCGTCCGTCGGCAAGGTGGGCGTCATCCTGCCGGACACCGCAAGCTCCCAGCGGTGGGGCACCGACGACCCCAAGTTCCTTAAGGCGGCGTTCGACGCGGCCGGCGTGCCGGTCGACATCCAGAACGCCCAGGGCGACAAGAGCCAGTTCCAGACGATCGCGGACGGCATGATCTCCAGCGGCGTCAAGGTGCTCATGATCGTCAACCTGGACTCCGGTACCGGCAAGGCGGTCCTCGACAAGGCCCGGGCGGCCGGCATCGCGACCATCGACTACGACCGGCTCACCCTCGGCGGCAACGCGAACTACTACGTCAGCTTCGACAACGTGGCGGTCGGCAAGCTCCAGGGCGACGGCCTGGTCAAGTGCCTGACCGAAATGAAGGCGGTCAAGCCCGTCGTGGCCCGGCTGAACGGCTCGCCCACCGACAACAACGCCACCCTGTTCAAGGAGGGCTACGACTCGGTCCTCGATCCCAAGTTCGCGTCGGGTGACTTCGTGAAGGGCCCGGACCAGTCCGTTCCGGACTGGGACAACGCGCAGGGCGGCACCATCTTCGAGCAGATGCTGACCGAGAACAAGAACATCAAGGGCGTGCTCGCCGCCAACGACGGCCTCGGCAA
>NZ_JBEZXZ010000070.1:0-26526 GCF_040638275.1 Actinoplanes sp. NPDC026623
CTGACCGTGGGCCTGGCGACCCTGCCGGCCTGCGGCCCGGACGATCCGGCGCGGCAGGTCCCCGACGCGGCGGCCGCGCCGTCGGCGCGGGTGCCGGCGGACAAGCAGCAGGTCGCGGCGCAGTGGGACGCCTGGAAGTCGGGACAGCGGCTGACCGGGCCCGACGCCCGGCCCGACTTCGCGAACCCGGCGCAGATGAACCACTTCACCTGGTACCAGGCACACGACTGGAAGCGGCCGTACTCCGGCGAGGACAGGATCTTCGCCCCGGCGGCCGTACCGGGCGCCTACCTCCCACCGGCGGAGCAGGACTGATCGCGGAAATCAACGGCGGCCCGGCGGCGGAAGCGCCGCCGGGTCAGCCGGATGAGGAGGGACATCGGCGGCCAGACCCGCCGCTCAGCCCCGAGCGGCAGCGCTGCCCCTGGACGTCACCCCGGCCGGCCCCGGCGACGGCGGGCCGTGAGGAGCACGGCAAGCGCCGCCCCGCCTGCGACGACGAGCACGGGCAGCGGCGGCACGCGGCGCGCCAGCACATCGCGGTCGCCGCCACTGCTCAGCAGCGACCAGCGCGACCGGGCCGACAGCGCCGAGCCGACGGACAGCACCGACGACACCGAGAAGGCGGACAGGGTCGAGCCCGCCGAGGCGACCGACAGGGCCGAGCCGACCGAGCCGACGCTCAGCACCGACCCGGCCGATCCGATCGACAGGATTGATCCACGACTGGCGATCGACAGAAACGAGCCCTCGGACCACAGCGACAGACCGGCCACAGCCGCCATTGTCACACGCCCCGGCGGTGCCGTCAGGTCACTGCGCCGGTCCGGCGCAGACGCTGAGGCGGTACGCCGGCCGCGGCCAGTTGGTCGGCGATGCGGCGGGAGGCATTGTCGATGTACACGGCGACCTGATTGTCGTCGCCCATGCCGCAGGCCGCGGCCACGGTCCCGGCGTTTATCGGGTCGAGCCGGGAAACGGCGGCCAGGTCGAGGACGAGCCGGAATGGCCGGACCTTCCGGACGGTGTGGACCAGGACCTGTTGGAGCCGCACGGCGTCGACGACGCCGACGACGCCGCGCGCCCGGATGACGACCGTTCCGTCGGATTCGGTCCGCAGTTCGAATGGCGGTCTGCCCATCGAGGTTCACCCCTCGCTGCCGTCGGATC
This sequence comes from Actinoplanes sp. NPDC026623, assembly GCF_040638275.1. Taxonomy (NCBI): domain Bacteria; kingdom Bacillati; phylum Actinomycetota; class Actinomycetes; order Micromonosporales; family Micromonosporaceae; genus Actinoplanes; species Actinoplanes sp. NPDC026623. The sequence goes on from NZ_JBEZXZ010000070.1 coordinate 1,171, forward strand.
GGTCCTGAGGACGCGGTGCGGCCACCAACCGCAAGGTCGACTCAACTTGATCACCCTCTCGGCGATCCACCGGCTGGCCCGGAACCGAACTTCACCATGCTCCACGACGGGGCCTACGTGCGTGAAACCCGAGGTGTCGGGCGAATGAATGATTGGTGCCTTGAACCGAATTCCTGAAACGGGCCGGGCTCAGCACCGTCCGGATAATCTCGAACAGGTGATCACGCAAGCCATTCCAGTACGCACGTTTATCGCACGATGCGCCGATTCACCGCCTGGATGCCGGGCGGCGGACGGTGACACCGTAGTCCCCGAGTCACTCCCAAGGAGGCCGCGATGACGACGAACAACCGCGACGGCGCCGACCTGAAGCTCGAGGTGGTCACCCTCCCGGTCGCCGATCTCGACCGGGCGAAGGCGTTCTACACCGGCCTCGGATGGCGGCTGGACGCGGACTTCGTGCTCGGCGGCGCCCGCGCGATCCAGTTCACTCCCCCGGGCTCCGCCTGCTCGATCCACTTTGCTCCGGGCACCGCGACGGCCCCGCCCGGATCGGCGCAGAACCTTTTTCTGATCGTCGCCGACCTCGAGCAGGCCCGCGCCGAGTTGACCGCGAAGGGCGTCGACGTCAGCGCGATGTTCCACCGGACGCCGACCGGCCGCGCCGACGGGCCGGCGCCCGACCGGGCCACCTACAACTCGCTCGCCACGTTCAGCGATCCCGACGGCAACGGCTGGGTGCTGCAGGAGGTCACCGCCCGGCTGCCGGGGAGGATCGACTCCGGGGAGACGACGTACGCGGGAGTGACCGACCTGGCTGGCGCGCTGCGCCGGGCGGCCGCCGCGCACGGCGAGCACGAGCAGCGCACCGGCGAGGTCGACGAGAACTGGCCCGACTGGTATGCGGAATACCTCGTCAGCGAGCAGGCGGGCACCGAACCACCCAAGTGAGCGCGCCGGCGCTCGGCGGCACCCCGCCGGGCGCCTGACCAACCGCGCCGATCTCAAGCTGACGTCCGCCAGTTGGGACGGCCGGACTGTGTTGTCACCCTCTCGATGGCCCGTGACCTGCCAGTTGTAAACACGGCGTCCCGGGCCTCTTGGCAGCGGTGGATCACCGTCGCTAGCGTGTCCACAAGGTCGCTTACCGTAGATCCTTCGGCTACGTGACGTTGAAATCAGGGTGCTCCCGTTTCGGCGCAGCAGCGCCGTTTCGTGCCGCCCGGACAGACGCCGACGAAGCACGGTCAGGGCGGAGCGGTCGAAGAAGGACAAGAAGCGGTAGCGGGGCGCCAGCAAAACTACCGCCATTCACCTGCCGGCATCGGGGCCGCGTCGGACCGCAGCTTGTCCCCGGCGTCGTCGAGTGAGGTGTCGTGATGCACGGCGAGATCCTGAACCTTCTGGATGGTCATCTGTCCGAGCTGCAAGCCCTGCGCCGCGAGCTCTCCGGCCGCCGCGCCGCCGCGCCCGGCGAGCGCCGCAAGGTCGCCGCCGCGACCGCCTCGGCCGCCGAAAGATACGCCCGGGCCCTGTCCTGCATGCTGACCGACGTCGATGATCCGCGGACCGCCGCGCCCTGACCCCACCGCATCGCACCAGGCCGCGGTCCGTGTGGACGTCGCTACCCTGAGCACCTCATCGGTCCGTCCGAGCAGCGGTGGGTGGGTACATGGGCAGGGTTGCGATCGTGACCGGCGCGTCCGCGGGGATCGGCGCGGCCACCAGCCGCCTGCTGCGGGAGCGGGGCTTTCAGGTCTACGCGGTCGCCCGCCGGCTGGACCGGATGGCTTCGCTCGCCGCGCTCGGCATCCACCCGATCAGGGCCGACGTCACCGACGAGGCCGACCTGGCGGCCCTGGTCGATCGGGTGATCGCGGAGTCGGGCCGAATCGACGTCCTGGTGAACAACGCCGGATACGGATCCTTCGGCGCGATCGAGGACGTGCCGCTGGACGAGGCCCGGCGGCAGTTCGAGGTCAACGTCTTCGGCGCGGCCCGGCTGTGCCAGCTCGTGCTGCCCCACCTGCGGGCGCGGGGCTCCGGGCGCATCATCAACGTCTCCTCGGTCGGCGCGAGGATGTATCAGCCGCTCGGCGGGTGGTACCACGCGACGAAGTACGCGCTGGAGGGTCTCAGCGATTGCCTGCGGGTCGAGCTCAGGCCGCTGGGCATCGACGTCGTCATGATCCAGCCCGGTGGCATCGACACCGAGTTCTCCCGGATAGCGGGCGAGCGGCTGCTCGCCACCTCCGGCGACGGCGCCTACGCCGGCTACGCCCGCCGGTACGCGGCGTCGCTGACCTCGGACGCGAAGGGCATCTCGTCCCCGGCCGTCGTCGCCCGGGCGATCGGCCGGGCCGCGACGGTGCGGCGGCCACGCGCTCGCTACCCGGTCGGGCGCGGCGCCCGGGCGGCGCTGCTCGCCCGCTGGCTCCTGCCCGACCGCGCCTACGATCGCGTGCTGGTCGGGGTCTTCACCGCGATTGCCGCCGCCACCGCCCGGGGCGCCCGGCGCTGAGGTCGCCGAGGAGGAGGCGCGCCTCCGGTCCGGAACCGCCGAGGCCCGACTACTCAGCGTTTCCTTTCAGATCTGCCCGGTAACGGCCCGAAGCCTGGCCGGCGACCTCCGTGAACGCGTCGATGACGGCTGACGGCGGCGGACCACCGGACGGGCCGGGGGTGCGCCTTACCGGCGGGCCGATTGTTCGCACTCACGCATTGTCACACGTCACTGTGCGCTGCTAGCGTGCCCAGCACCCTCAGTAACGATGCCTTTTTGGAGACCCCGTGGTACTTCATCGCAACACCGGCAAGGTGCTCCGTACCGCCTTCCTGATGGCCGCGTTCGGCTGCCTCGGGCTCGCACTGCCGACGCTGCTCGACCTGATGGGCCGCGAGTTCGTGCTCGGACCCTGGCTGGCGTACGGGTTCGGCGGGCTCATCGCCCTGCTGGGCTTCGCCCAGATATACATGACCATTCGGCATCCGTTCCGGTTCGAGGCGGATGACGCGGGGCTGATCGTCCGCTGCGAGAACCTCAAGGCCGACATCCCCTGGGAGTCGCTGGCCGCGGTCACCATCGAGCGGCCGCACTACGCCGACGAGACGTCCGCACCGCATCTGATCCTCTGGCCCGCGCCCGGCGCCGATCTCGGCACCAGGGCCAAGTACAAGCGGAAGGGCGAGGAGCACGCCGGTTACGACGTGATCCCGATCGACGATCTTGTCGAATCGCCGTCCGATGTGGTCGCCGCGCTGCAGCGGGTCGCGGGAGCCAGGTTCGCCGCCCGGGATCTGCCGACCCGCTGACCGGCCCGCGCCGCTCGCGACCACCGCGAGCGGCGCCGGCGATCAGCGGCGGACGACGGTCAGCGCGGCGTCGACTATCGAGTTGGTGTCGATGCCGTGGATCCGGTAGGCGTCGGCAAGGCCGGACGACTGGCCGAACTCGGTGGCGCCGAGGCAGCGGATCCGGTCCCCGCGCGCCGCGGCGAGGAACGCCAGCGTGTGCGGGTGTCCGTCGTGGACGGTGACCAGCGGCGCGGGGCGCTCGGCGGGGAACAGCTCGTTCAGGATGCCGCCGCCTACGCCGGCGTCCCGGCTGTCCCGCTGCTGCAGCGAGCGGAAGACGAGGTCGGGGCTGGTCAGGCAGACGACGCCGGCCCGGACCCCGTTCGCGGCCAGGAGGTCCGCGGCCGCGACGACCTCCGGCATGATCGCACCGACGCCGACGAGGGTGACGTCCTCGTCCCCCTGCGGGTGGCCGGCGGGCAGCCGGTAACCGCCGGCGACCGCCTGCAGCCGGCGGCGTTCGCGCAGGGCCGCCTCCTTCGGTACGCGGGAGAGCCCGGGCTCGATGGGCCGGGTGGACAGCCGGAAGTACGCGGACGTGCCGCCCTCGACGCCGACCTGGCTCATGGCCTGCAGCAGGCACCACTCCAGATCCTGGGCGAAGGCCGGCTCCCAGGCGACGCAGCCGGGCTGCTCCAGCCCGATCGACGGGGTGGTGATGGACTGGTGCGCCCCGCCCTCCGGCGCCAGGGTCACCCCGGACGGGGTACCGACCAGGATCGACTGGCCTCCGGCGTAGATGCCGTAGGACCAGGGCTCGAGGGCGCGGGAGACGAAGGGGTCGTAGAGCGTGGCGATGGGTATGAGCCGCTCGCCCCAGCGCGACCACGTCACGCCGAGCTCGCCGAGCAGGGAGACGAGGTTGACCTCGGCGATGCCGAGCTCGATGTGCTGGCCCCGGCCGTGCTCCTGCCAGCGCAGCACGCGTTCGGCGTCGTCGGCGAACCAGTCGTGGCGGTCCTCGACCGACCACACGCCGGTCTTGTTGATCCAGCCGCCCAGGTTGGTGGAGGAGGCGACGTCCGGCGAGCAGGTGACGATGCGGGCGGCGGCCTCGGGGGCGTCGCGGGGCAGGTCGGCCAGGATCCGGCCGAGGGCGGCCTGGGTGCTGATCGGCTTGCGGTAGCCGTGGCCGAGCTGCGGGGGTACCGGAATCGGTGAGGTCGGCGCGATGGGCTCGCGGCGCAGCGCCGCCGCGCGCTCGTCGCACAGCCGGCCGGCGGCGGTGTGCGGCTCGAAACGCTGCCACGGCGCCTCGCGTTCCATGCCGGAGCTCACCGCGAGGGCGTCCAGCTGGGCGGCGTTGAGCAGCGCGGAGTGGTTGTTGGGGTGCCCCTCCGTCGGCAGGCCGCGGCCCTTGACGGTGTAGGCGAACACCACGGACGGGCGGTGCTGATCGACGCCGCGGAAGGTGTCGACGAGCAGCCCGAGGTCGTGGCCGCCGAGGTCGCGGACGGCGGCGGCGAGCTCGGCGGGCGGGATCTCGTCCAGCAGCGCCCTGAGCCGCGGCGCGTCGGCGACGGCGTCGCCGCCGGCGAGGATGCGCTCGGCGATCTGCTCGGGGTCGACCCGCAGCATCCGCTGGTACTCCTCGTTGGGCATCGCCTCGAGCCGGGCCCGCAGCGCCTGCCCGCCGGGGCGTTCGAACAGCCGCGAGATGATGCGTCCCCACTTGAGGACGACGACCTGCCAGCCGGCGGCGGCGAACATGCCCTGCAGCTTGGCGATCTGGATGTCGGGGACGACGCGGTCCAGGGACTGCCGGTTGAGGTCGACCACCCAGAGCAGCTCGCCCAGCTTGGCGACCGCCGGATCCATGACCGCTTCCCAGATGGCGCCCTCGTCGAGCTCGGCGTCGCCGAGCAGGCTGACGAACCGCCCGCCGGCGGGCACCGGGAACCGGGATCCGACGTAGCGGTGCGCCATCGCCGCCCACAGCGCGGCCGTCGCGCCGATGCCGACCGAGCCGGTGGAGAAGTCGACCGTGTCGGGGTCCTTGAGCCGGGAGGGGTAGGACTGCAGGCCGCCCTTGGCACGCAGCAGCGGCAGGTAGGACTCGTCGAGGTCGCCGAGCAGGTAGTTGATGGCGTGCAGCACGGGCGAGGCGTGCGGCTTGACCGAAACCCGGTCCCGGCTGGTCAGCTCGGCGAACCACAGGGCCACCATGATGTCGACCATCGAGGCGCTGGAGGCCTGGTGGCCGCCGACCTTGACCCCGGAGTCGTTGGGCCGGCCGGCGTTGGCGGCGTCCACGATCGCCGCCGACAGCCACAGCACGCGGCGGGCGATCACCCGCAGGACCTCGACACCGGGGAGCGTGCCGGAGGTGGAGGGCAACGTGTCGGTCATCTGTCTCTCCGGTGTCGGTTCGGTCTGGCGGGTCGAGAGGACGGACACACGACACGACGGCCCCCGGTGTGCGCCTGCCGCCGAGTGGCTTGAGCAGCGATTTTACGCCGCAAAGGACGGCCGCGGGCGCAAACGAACCTGGTCGCGGTCAGGCCGCGTGCGACGACATCCCGCCAGCCTAAGGCATCGTTCAGGCCACCTCGCGGTCGCGGTGCCGGCGACCGCGGCCCTTGCGCACCCTGCCCCGCACCACCCGGTCCCAGCCCGCGCTTGGCCGGGTAGAGGTTGCCGAGGACGGGCGCGGCCGCAAGGGCAGACACTTTCGTTGTTACAGGCAAAAGTTCACTTGCGTTTCATAAAAGTAATGGACTTTTGAACAGAACGTGCCTAGCGTGATCAGGCATCGATGGTTGTCGACCTTGAGTCGTGATCATGCTGCTGCCCCTGGAGCGCTCGATGAGAAGACCGATCCGTCCCCCTAAGTCCGCCTCCCTCGTGCTGGGCACCGCCCTCCTGCTCGCGGGCCTGATGCCCGCACTCCCCGCGTCCGCCGCCGTGCCACCGCAGGAGCCCGGCGTCACGCTGCGGACCTTCGACCTGCAGACGGCACGCGACACGATCTGCGTCCTGAAGCCCGGGCAGACCCCCAACGTCGACAATCTCATGCCGGCGATCAACTGGACCACCGCGGCCGACTTCGGCTTCGAGGACCACTTCCAGACCGAGGTCAGCGGCAACGTCAACATCGCCACGGCGGGGGCCTACACCTTCCGGCTCACCAGCGACGACGGGTCACGGCTGGCGATCGACGGCGCGACCGTCATCAACCACGACGGCGCGCACGGTGCGACCGCCAAGGAGGGCGGCGTCACCCTCACCACCGGCTACCACGCCCTGCGCATCGACTACTTCGAGCGCGACGGCGGCCAGCAGCTCACCCTGGAATGGCGGCCGCCGGGCGCGACCGCGTTCGCGGTCGTGCCCACCAGCGCGCTGAGCACCGACGCCGGCGTGGTGCGGGTGACGGCGCCCGGCCGCAAGGAGTGCGAGGCCTCCGGGGACAGCCCCGGCGACGGCCTCCCGCTCACCGCCGTGCACCCCGGCTACACGCTCACCAACCTGCGGCCCTCCGGCTTCCAGCCGCAGGTCAGCGCCATGGACTTCTTCCCCGACGGGCGCCTGGCCATCGCCACCTGGGGCGGCAGCGACACCGTCGCCGGCGAGGTCTACATCCTCAGCGGCGTCACCGGCGCCACCTCGCCGAGCCAGGTCACGTACACCAGGATCGCCACCGGGCTCCGCGAACCCATGGGCCTGAAGATCGTCGACGGCAAGATCTACGTGGCGCAGAAGCATGAGCTCACCGAGCTCACCGACACCAACGGCGACGGGACCATCGACCAGTACCGCAGGGTGGCCACCTGGCCGTTCGACGGCAACTTCCACGAGTTCGCGTTCGGCCTGCTCTACAAGGACGGGTACTTCTATCTGAACCTGTCCGTGTCGATCAACCTCGGCGGCGCGACCACCGAACCGCAGGGCTCGCCGAACCGCGGCACCAGCCTGAAGATCAACCGTACGACCGGGGCGGTGGAGTACGTCGCCGGCGGCCTGCGCACCCCGGACGGCCTCGGCTGGGGGCCGGAGGGCGACATCTTCGTCACCGACAACCAGGGCGGCTGGCTGCCCGCCTCGAAGCTCGTGCAGATCAAGCCGGGCCGCTTCTTCAACCACTACACCAACCCGGACGGCCCGTACGACGGCCAGCCGGTCACCCAGCCCGTGCTGTGGCTGCCGCAGAACGAGATCGCCAACTCCCCGAGCACCCCGCTGCTGCTCGACTCCGGGCCGTACGCGGGCCAGATGCTCTTCGGCGACGTCACGTACGGCGGCATCCAGCGCGGCTTCCTGGAGAAGGTCAACGGGCAGTACCAGGGTGCGGTCTTCCGCCTGACCCAGGGCCTCGAGGTTGGCGTGCTGCGCCTGGTCCAGGGCCCGGACGGCGCCCTCTACGCCGGCGGGCTCGGCGCGGGCGGCAACTGGGGCCAGGAGGGCAAGCTGACGTACGGGCTGCAGAAGCTGACGCCCAACGGCGCCTCCGTCTTCGACATCAAGGCTATGCGCGCCGTCGACGGCGGCTTCCAGCTCGAGTACACCCAGCCGGTGTCGACCGGCACCGCCGAGCAACTCGCGGCACGCTACCGGGCCGAGCAGTGGCGCTACGTGCCGACGCCGGCATACGGCGGGCCGAAGGTCGACGAGGAGACGCTGCCGGTGACCTCGGCGACCCTGTCCGCGGACCGGCTCACGGTGACGCTCAAGCTGACCGGGCTCAAGCCGGGCCGGGTGGTGCACGTCCGCTCGCCGCGGCCGTTCACCTCGACGTCCGGCACGTCGCTGTGGAGCACCGAGGCCTGGTACACGCTGAACAGCCTCCCCGACGGCACGACCGCGCGGACCGGCCAGGTCGAGGCGGAGAACGCCGGGCTGAGCGGCAGCGCGGGGGTGGCGTCCGACCACACCGGCTACACCGGCTCCGGCTTCGTCGCCGGCTTCGGCTCGGCGGGCGCCGCGGCCACCTTCAGCGTCGACGTGCCGGCGGCCGGCTCCTACCCGGTCTCGCTGCGCTACAGCAACGGCCCGAACCCGTCGGCGGGCGCCAAGACCGTCAGCCTGTACGTCAACGGCAGCAAGGTGCGGCAGGTGAGCCTCGCCGACACCGGCAACTGGGACACCTGGGCGACCAGGTCCGACGCGGTGACGCTGCGGGCCGGCGGCAACACGGTCGCGTACAAGGTGGACACCGGCGACGCCGGGAACGTCAACCTGGACAGCCTCACCGTCGACAGCGGCACGTCCACCGCGCCGCGGACCGGCACCATCACCGGGATCGGCGGCAAGTGCCTCGACGTGGACAACGCCGGCAATGCCGACCGCACCAAGATTCAGCTGTACACCTGCAACAACTCGTCCTCGCAGAGCTGGACCCGCGACGGGGACACGCTGCGGGCCCTCGGCAAGTGCCTGGACATCGACAACGGCGGCACCGCCAACGGCACCAAGGTGCAGCTCTACACCTGCAACAACGGCGCCGCCCAGGTCTGGCGGGCCCAGGCCAACGGCTCCCTGCTCAACCCGCAGTCCGGCAAGGTGCTCGACGTCGCGGGCGGATCGAGCGCGGACCGCACCCAGATCCAGATCTGGGACTGGGCCGACGTGGCCCAGCAGAAGTGGACACACAACGGGACCAGCCGGGTCAATCTGTTCGACGGCGGCAACCTGCAAGCGTTCCAGAACGCCGACGGCACCGCGCCGACCTGGCCGATCTCCGGCGGCTCGGCCGAGGTGCTCGGCGGTGACCTGCGCACCAAGCAGACCTTCGGCGACTTCCGGCTGCACGCGGAGTTCTGGCTGCCGAACCTGCCGGCCGACGTGACCGGCCAGGCCCGGGCCAACAGCGGCATCTACCTGCAGGACCGCTACGAGCTCCAGGTGCTCGACTCGTTCGGCAAGGCCGCGCCGGCCGACAACGACTGCGCCTCGATCTACCTGAAACGGGCGCCGTCCGCCAACGCGGGCACCGCGCCGGAGACCTGGCAGACCTACGACGTCACGTTCCGGGCGGCACGGTACAGCGGCACGACGAAGACCGAGAACGCCCGGGTCACCGTGGTCTGGAACGGCACCACCGTGCACGACAACGTCGCCGTCGACGGCCCGACGGGCAACGGCGCCCCCGAGGGCCCGGACTTCCGGCCGATCCGCCTGCAGGACCACGGCGACCCCGGCGCGAACGTCCGCTACCGCAACATCTGGATCGAACCCGCCTGACGCAACGAAACGCCGGCCTGCCCGGCCGGGGTCATGGCGACCCCGGCCGGGCAGGCCCTCGCGTCAGTGCAGGTGCGTGGTCACCGCGGCGTAGGCGTCGACGATGCCGTGGCCGTAGAACCCGTTGAACCGCTTGCCGCCCTCGCACAGGGCGTCGAAGGAGGCGTCGCGGCCCTCCTGCACGTAGCTCTTGAGCGGCGGCTGCGGGCAGGCCGTCTCGGCCGCGGTGCGGTAAAGCTGCTTCTCCACCTTGTCGGGCGACATCGTGAGGCCGCCGCGCCACCAGTCGCGCACGCCGAACCTGCTGGCGATCAGCGCCGCCACGCCCGCGGCGTGCGGCGAGGCCATCGAGGTGCCCTGCAGGTAGGTGTAGTAGCCGCAGACGCCGGCCTTCGTGCAGTCCTTGAAGACCAGGTCCTCGTTGCCCGCGACGACGTTGCCGGCCGCGTCGACCGTGCCCTCCTCCTGCAGCACCTTGAGCGGGTACGTCGACAGGATCTCGTTGCCGTTCGTCCGCGAGGTCGGCGTGCCGAAGCCGTCACGGAACCAGCCGCCCGGCGCGGCGACGGAGATCTGCTCGAGGCCGTAGTTGGAGTAGTCGGCCTTCTGGCCCGACGGGCCGACCGACGAGACGCCGATGACGTGCGGGCCCTCGACGGGCAGGTCCCAGCAGGTGTCGTTGTCGACCGGGCGCGGCTTGGCGGCATCGGCCGGGTAGTCCGGGCTGGACGTGTCGGTGCGCGGCTTGCCGAGGTCCTCGTGGTTGTTGCCCAGGGCGCCGACCAGGGTGACGCCGCGGCGGTGCGCGTAGTTGAGGGCGCGCTTCATGCCCTGGATGATGGCCTTCTGCTCGGCCTGCTCCGCCGCCGTGTCGGCCGGGTTGCCGGTGCAGTTGTAGAGCCACGGGTCGACGTAGAACGACATGTTGACCACGTCGATGCCGGCGTCGCCGGCGTAGGTGAGCGCGTTGACGACCGGCTCGAGGAAGAAGTAGCCGGAGTCCTGGCCGCCCTTGAGCTCGACGAGCGTGACGCCGGGGGCGACGCCGGAGACGCCGGAGCCGTTGGCGGCCGCGCCGATGGTGCCGGCGACGTGCGTGCCGTGGCCGCCGTCGTCGGTGCCGACCGGGTCGAGACAGCCGGCGACCTCACAGGGCCCGTCGATGTCGACCAGGTCCGTGGCGAAGTTGCGCGAGAGCCGGCGGCTGAAGTTGGGCGCCAGGTCCGGGTTGCTCGCGTCGAGGCCGGTGTCGAGGACGCCGACGGTGATGCCCCGGTCGCCGGCCTCCTTCTTGCGCGCCGCGTCGGCCCTGATCATCTTCAGGCCCCAGAGCTTGTCGTCGAGCGGGTCGAGCTTGGCGCCCTTCGACGAGTGCCGGCCGGAGGACGCGGCGGAGGCCAGGTTCTCCCGCTCGATCACCTTGTCGGCCTTGGGCGCGTATCCGATGGCCTTGCGCTCGCTGGCGCCGATCAGCGCGGTCTCGGCGGTGGCCCGCGCGGCGAAGTCGGTGCGCTGCGAGGTCACCTGGAACATGCCGACGGCGTCGTTACGGCCGACGACGGTGCCACCGGCGGCGGTGATCGCCTGTACGGCCGCCTCGGCGGACACCCCGTCCTCGGCGACCACGGTGTATTCCGTGGCGGCGCTCGACAACGCCGGTGCGGCGCCGGCCGAACCGCCGGGTCCGGTGATAAGGAAGGTCAGGCCCGTCGCGGTGGCGACGGCCCCGGCTATGAGGCGCTTTCTCATGGAACGCTTCCCTCCGATGCAGTTGAGGGTCACATCCCATCGAACTCAGGTCACGTTCCGGCATCCATGGCGGTAAACATGTCAATGTATGCCCCGTCGTGCCCGAAACGCCGCCACCCAACCCGAGGCGGGATGGGTGGCGGCGTCTGCTGCGGAGCGCCCGGATCCGGGCCAGGGTCATCGAGCGCGGCGGCCGTAGGCTCCGGCGGCGATCGCGACGCCCACGGCGGCCAGGGCGACCTGGAGGATCAACTCGATCCAGTCGACGCCGTCGGTCTCGGCGACGTCCAGCGCGCCGGCGAGCAGGGTGCCGAGCAGGGCGGCGATGACGCCGATGACGAGGGTGAGCCAGATCGGGATGTTCTGCTTGCCGGGGACGACGAGTCGCCCGAGCGCGCCGATGATCAGGCCGATGATGATCGCGGTGAGGAACCCGGTGACTTCCACGTTTACTCCTTAATTGCGCAGGGGGCGAGCGACGTGTTTCCCACTTCCGGCGGTGCGGCAAACCTCGGGGCCGGTCAGCCCTTGTCGCCGGGGCTGACGAGGCCCTCCTTGAGCTTGGCGATGGCGAAGCCCCAGGTGTCGCCGGCGGTGGTCTTCGGCGGCAGCGCGATCTCCTCCGGGTTGGTGACCACGTCCAGCAGCACCGGGCCGGGAGCGGCGAAGGCCTCGCGTACGGCCGCGTCCAGGCGGTCGGGGTCGGTGACCCGGATCCCGGTCAGGCCGATCGCACGCCCGACCATCGCCAGGTCCGGGTTGACCAGTTCGGTGCCGTACTCGGGGAGGCCGGCCTGTTCCTGTTCGAGCTTGACCATGCCGAGCCGGCCGTTGTCGAACACCACAAGCTTCACCGGCAGGTCGTACGCGACGGCGGTGAGCAGATCGCCGAGGAGCATGGTGAGACCGCCGTCGCCGCAGAACGCGACGACCTGCCGCCGCCGGTCCAGGGCCTGCGCGCCGAGGGCCTGCGGCATCGCGTTCGCCATCGAGCCGAGGTTGTAGGAGCCCAGCAGCCGCCGGCTGCCGCGCATCTCGACGAACCGGGACAGCCACACCGTCGACATCCCGGTGTCCGTGGTGAAGACCGCGTTCTCGGCGGCGACCTCGTCGACCAGGGCGGCCAGCGCCTCGGGGCGGATGCGCAGGTCGGTGTTGTCGAATGTGGACCGGATCCGGCCGATCAGCGACTCGTCATGGCCGGGGTCGACGAGCCGGCGTTGCCGGTCACGCCAGGACTCGTAGTCCTTGCGCGTGGCGTCGAGATGCGCCCGGTCCGTCTTGGCGGTCAGGCGCGGGGTCAGCTCGCGCAGGGTGGTCGCGGCGTCGCCGATCAGGCCGGCGTCGACCGGCGTACGCCGTCCGACGTGCTCGGCGCGCGCCTCGATCTGCACCGTCGTCGTGCCCGCGGGCAGCCAGTCCGGGTACGGGAAATCCGTGCCGATCATCAGCAGCAGGTCCGCCCGGTCGAAGGCCGTCTTGCTGGCCGGGTTCCCGATCAGCCCGCTCTGACCCACCTGGTACGGGTTGTCGTGCTCCAGCCCCTCCTTGGCCTTCAACGTGAGCACCATCGGCGCGCTCAGCCGCTCGGCGAGGGCCAGCACCTCCGGCCGGGCCCCCCGGGCGCCCATACCGACCAGCATGGTCACGCTCGACGCGGCGTTGATCAGCTCGGCGGCCCGGGCCAGGTCCTGCTCGTCGGGCAGGGTCACCGGCCGCCGGATCGCGAAGCGCGGCGCGGCAACGCCACGCGGCAGGTCCCGCCCGCCGAGGTCGCCCGGCACCGTCAGCACGGCGACGCCCGGGGCGGCGTACGCCGCCTGCACCGCCTGCTCCAGCAGCCGCGGCAGCTGCGCCGTCGAGGTGAGCGTGTGCCGGAACGCCGCGACGTCGCGGAACAGCAGGTCGTTGTCGATCTCCTGGAAGTACTCGCTGCCCAGCTCGGCCAGCGGCACCTGTCCGCAGATCGCCAGCACCGGGGCGTGCGACTTCTTCGCGTCGTACAGGCCGTTGAGCAGGTGGATCGCGCCGGGGCCGACCGTGCCCAGGCAGACGCCGAGCACCCCGGTCAGCTGGGCCTGCGCCCCGGCCGCGAACGCCGCGGCCTCCTCGTGGCGGGTGCCGATCCACTCGATGCGCCCGTCCTGGCGGATCGCGTCGGTGATCGGATTGAGCGCGTCGCCCACGACACCCCACACCTGGCGCACGCCGAGGTCGCCGAGGCCGGCCACGATCTGTTCGGCAACGGTGGTCATGACCATGGGCTACCCCGAATCCCCGCGTTCATGCCGGATCCGGTCAGAGTCGCAGCTCGTCGAACGGCACGTGGTGGGTGTGCCGGCGCAGCACGTACCGGGCGAGCCGCTCCACCAGCCAGGGCCCGATCACCTCGTCGCGCTCGTAGCCGAGCAGCCGCCCCCACCGGCCGCTGGTCACGATCGCGGCCGTGACGTACTCGCGCCCGTCGTCGTCGCGGGTGGTGTGCAGGTCGGCGATGCGGCCGAGGACGCGCCCGTCGCGGTGGCGGACCTCCCGGCCCAGCAGCCGGCCGGCCCGCAGCGGGCCTCCGGACGGCTCAGGTGGCATCGGACGCCCCCGGGATGCGGCCGATGAGATTGTCGCGCAGCCACGCCTCCAGCGCCGGGTCGGGCAGCAGCTCCCGGCGTACGGAAAGGTGCACCGCGCTGTCGATGCCGGCGACGAGGTCGAACGGGATCCGGATCGGGTCCTGCTCGTAGTCGTGCGACAGCCGGCGGGCGGCGCCCTCGATCCAGCGGCCGAGCCGCCCCCCGATGCGTTCGCCGAGCGCCTTCGGCCCGACCAGCAGCGCGGCGACGTACAGATTGCCGCCCGGGCCGCGGTCGAGCTCGACGTCGTCGACCTTGCCGACGGGTTCGCCGCCGGCGTCGAGGATCTGCCGGTCGAGCAGGTCGAATCCGATCAGCATGTCAGCCCCCTCCCATCCGGGTCACCAGCATCAGCGGGATCGCGGCCACCGCCGCGAGCACCACCACGACCAGGAACACGACGCCGACGCCGTTGGCGAGCCGGCCGTTCACCCGCTCGCCGAGATAGTCCCGGTCGTTGGCCACGACCAGAATCGGCAGGTACGTCAGCGGCAGCGCGACCGCGCTGAACACCAGCGTGTACTCGGTGAGCTGGATCGGGTCGATCGTGGTCATCAGGACACCCACCCCGGCCAGGATCGACACCATCACCACGGTGTGGAACCGGGCCGCCTCCCGCGGCCTGCGCAGCTTGCCCCAGGCCCACCCGAAATACTGCGCCACCGTGTACCCGGCGGACAGGCCGGTCTCCATCGCCGCGCCGAACGTGGCGGCGAAGAACCCGAGGATCGCCGCCGCCAGGCCGAGCCTGCCCAGCGCCATGGCGACCGGCATGGCCGTCTGCGACAGCGAGTCGACCGAGGTCTGCAGCGGGTGGAACACGATGGCCGAGGTGGCCATCAGCGCGAACGCCAGCAGCCCGCCGAGCGGGAAGCCGAGGAACACGTTGACCCGGGCGGTGAGCAGATCCTTGCGGCCCCAGCGCTCCTCGACCGCGCCGGAGGAGAAGAAGAACACCTCGTACGGGGTCATCGCCGAGGCGAACAGGGCGACCGCGAAGAACCAGTAGGTGCCCCAGTCCTCCCCCGCCGGCGGGGCCGGATGGGTGGCCTGCTGCCACAACTCCCCGGTGTCCGGCCCGAGGCGGAAGATCGCGACGAGGAACACCACCAGGGTCAGCCCGGTCAGCCCGAACACGTTCTCCAGCACCGAGAACTTCGCCCGCCACAGCGCCACCCACAGCACGACCGCGACCACCGGCACCCACAGCAGGTAGTCGACGCTGGTGGCCAGCTGCAGCGCCAGGCCGACGCCGCCCAGCTCCGCGCCGAGGGTCAGCACCGTCACCAGCAGCGACCCGGCCAGGTTCGCCAGGGCCACCCGCGGGCCGAGCCGCTCGCGGACCAGGTCGAACACCGGCCGGCCACTGATCGCGGCCACCCGCCCGCTCATTTCCGCGTACGCGCAGATGCCGATCACGCCGACCAGCAGCACCCAGGCGTGCGCCATGCCGAACCGGGCGCCGGCCTCCGCGTTGGCGACGATGTCGCCGATGTCGACGAACCCGCCGATCGCGGTGAGGATGCCGAGGGCGACGGCGAGTACCCGTTTCACGCCGGGCCCCTCACCGTTGCCGCTCGATCAGGGCGGCGAGCCGGACCCCCACCGCGTCCAGCCCGGCGACCGCCGCGCGCAGGGCCGGGTCGGTGCGGGCCGCCGCGGCGTCGCCGAGTTCGCGGGTGGCGGCCTGCAGGAGCGCGAGGAGCCGGTCACGCAGCCGCGCCGACGCGGCGTCGGGCGGCACCGGCCCGGCGATCTTGCCGGCGGCGCCCGCCAGCCCCTTGGCCGCGTCCCCGTACGCGGTGACCGCGAACGCCCCGAACACCTGGTCCTCGAGCTGCCGGCGCCCGATCAGCGCACCGGTGACCGCGGCGTCGTGCGCCGACTCGGCCACCTGCATCGCCGTGCGCAGGTACTCCCTCGCGTCCGCCGGCCTGCTCACCTGGTACGCGAAACCGGCCCACAACAGCACCACCGACACCACCGCGATCACCGCGGGCACCGGCCGGCCGAAGATCCTCACGGGGCTCGCTATACCCCCGATGGGTGGTCCCGCAACCGCTCCCGGCTCAAAAAAGACGGCTCAGCCGGCGCGCCAGGCGTCGCGCAGCCGCACCCTGGCGCCGCTGCGCAGAACCGCGTTGCTGTAGACCCGCGCCGAGAACCAGAGCAGCAGCGGAATGACCGCGATGATGCCCGCGAGGGAGACGGCCGCCTGCCAGGCCGGGACCACGCCGAGCGCCAGCCGGACCGGCATCAGGGTCGGCGAGAAGATCGGAATCAGCGACAGCACCGCGACGAACCCGGAGTCGGGGTTCGCCGGAAGTATCGAGATGCCGATGACGTAGCCGACGATGAGCAGCATCAGCACCGGCGTGACCGCCGCGGCGACCTCCTCCTGCCGGGAGACCAGGGAGGCGACGGCGGCGAAGGCGAGCGAGTAGGCGATGTAACCGAGCAGGAACCAGGCGATCAGCCAGGCGATGGTGCTGAACGCCGCGGTGGCGTGCAGGTGCAGCGAGCCGGTCGCCACGCCGGCGGCGACGCCGGCCAGTGCGATGACGGACACCTGGATCAGGCCGACGACGCCGAGGCCGAGAACCTTGCCGATCATCAGCTGCCAGGGCCGGACGGTGGCGAGGAGGATCTCGACGACGCGGCTGGTCTTCTCCTCGACGACGCCCTGCGCTACGGCCTGCCCGTTGAGCAGCAGGGCCATGTAGATCAGGACGCTGGTGATGATGCCGACGGCCAGTTGCTCGCTGTTGGTCTTCTTGGGTGGCACGAGCGGCGTGACCGTCACGGTCGCCGCGGAGATCCCCGCGGCGACCCGGGCGGGGTCGCCGCCGAGGGCGCGGACCTGCTGGTCGAGCGCGGCGCGCTGGGCGACCAGCTGAAGCACCGAGCGGAGCCCGTCGTCGAGGTCGGTCTTGACGACGACCTGAATCGAGGTGGCGTCGCCGATCAGCAGGGCGTCGAGCTTGCCGTCACGCACCTGACCGCGCCCGGCGGAGTCGTCGACCTCCCGGGTGCGCAGGTCGACGTGGATCGAGCCGGCGGTCGAGGCGACCACACCGGTCAGGGGCACCGCGCCGGGGGTGAGGCCGACGTCCAGATAGGACGGGCTGCCGCCGGCGAGTTTCGCGACCACCGCGATGCCGATGAGGATGAGGACGCTGGCCCCGGTCGCGATGCGGAAGGCCTTGGAACGCAGCCGGGTGACGATCTCGCGGCTCGCGATCAGCCCGATGGCCTGGCGAGGGTTCTGGCTCGTCATGCTGCTTCTCCCTCGGTGTCGGCCGGGTCGGCGCCGACGATGTCGCGGAACAGGTCGGTCAGCGAGGGCCGGCTGCGGGTGAACTCGTGCACCGGCCCGGTGGCGAGGGCCGCCCGGAGGATCGCCTGATCGTCGGCGCCCTCGGCGAGGGCCAGGCGGGTGTGCCCGCCGGACTGGTCGATGACGGTGACGCCGGCGAGCCCGCCGGCCCACCCGGGCGGGGCGGCCGGCGCCCCCACGATCAGCTCGTCGCGCCCGCCGGCCCGGAGCTCGTCGACGGTCCCGGCGGCGACCATGCGGCCCTGCCGCACGATGCCCACTCGGTCGCAGAGGCGCTCGACGAGGTCCAGCTGGTGGCTGGAGAACATCACCGGCACGCCGGCGCGGGCCTGGTCGCGCAGCACCGCGCTCATCACGTCGACGGCGACCGGGTCCAGGCCCGAGAACGGCTCGTCGAGAACCAGGATCTCGGGATCGTGCACCAGCGCGGAGGCCAGTTGGACGCGCTGCTGATTGCCCAGCGAAAGCTTGATCACGTCGTCGTCGCGGCGGCCCGCGATGGCCAGCCGCTCGGTCCAGACGTTCACCGAGGCGCGGGCCTCCGCCGCCGACATGCCGTGCAGGCGGGCCAGGTAGACCAGCTGCTCGGCGACCTTCATCCTGGGGTAGAGCCCGCGCTCCTCGGGCATGTAGCCGATGCGCCGGCGCACGTCGAGGTCGATCGCCCGGCCGTCCCACCGCACCGCGCCCGCGTCCGCGGCCAGCACGCCCAGCACGATGCGCATCGCGGTGGTCTTGCCGGCGCCGTTGCTCCCCACGAGGCCGAAGATCTCTCCGGCGCGGACCTGGAAGGTGATGCCGTGCAGGGCCACGATGTCGCCGTAGCGCTTGCTGACCTGATCGATCTCCAACTGGCGAGTCATGTTGCGTCCTACCGTCGCGCGGACACCGGCAGAAATGTGATATCACTTTGATAGGCCTGGCGCAAGACCGGCTGCCGGACACGGTACGGCCCAGAGCCGCGTGGTCACAGCCGGCCCGCGCCGGCCCCGGCCGTCACCAGGCCCGGCACGGTCGCCGCGGCGTCCAATGTGTACGCGTAGAAGGTCCGCGGCTCCACGACGGACCCGCCCGCCTCGCACGGTCCGGAGCCCGCGAACACGTTGCCGCGCTGCACCAGCCGGCCCGGGCCGCTGTCCGCGTACCCGCTCGCCGAGTGGCAGGGGTACGCCACCGCGGCGAAGTAGTTGCCCTCGACCAGCACTCCCGCGTTCTCGGTCGACGCGACGCCGTACAGCTCGTTGGCGCGGAAGTAGTTGTTGTAGACGTGCACCGGTTCGCCGAAGCGCACCCTCGGGTGACGCTGGCGGGAGCCGTCGAACCAGTTGTGGTGGATGCTGACCCTCAGGTGCCCGATGTCCGTCGACGCCGCGCCGTCGGAGTGCCCGATCAGCATGCTCTTGTCGGTTCCGGCGAAGTGGTTCCAGGACACGGTCACGTAGTCGGCGCCGCGGACGATGTCGACCGAGCCGTCGGCCGGCCGGACGAACGTGTTGTGGTCGATCCAGATGTGGTGCGACTGCTGGCCGATGTTGACGGCGTCGTCCTCCGCGTCGGTGAACGTCAGGTTCCGCACGATCACGTTCGACGAGCGGTAGAAGTCGAAGCCGCCGCCGGTGACGACCGCCGAGGACCCGAGGCCCACGATCGTCTTGTTCGGCCGTACCCCCTGCTTGCTGGTGATGGCGATGGTGCCCGACACCTGAATGATCATCGGGCCGACCGTGTCGATCGCGGTGAGCAGCTCGTCGGTGGTGCCGACCGTGACGGCCGGCCCGCCGGCGCCGCCGGTGGTGCCGGACAGTCCCAGCGCCGCGACGGACGCGAAGCCGTCCGGTGCGCCGGCCGCGCCGGCCGCCGTGGCGGTGCCGGCCAGGCCGGCCGCGATCAGCGTTGTGGTCAGCGCGCAGCGCACGACGGTACGGCGGTTCATGACACCCTCCCCACACCGGCGGCGCCGGTCACGATCGCCTTGACGGAGTTCGGATCGTCCAGCGTGTACGCGTAGTACGCGCTCGCCTCCCGGACGGTGCCGGAGCATTCGGGCGTCCCCGACTCGCCGGCGAAGACGTTGTTGCGGGCGACGCACCGGCCGGCCGGCCCGGCGTACGTGTTGGTCACCGGCTCCTCGACGTTCTCGAAGTAGTTGCCCTCGACCAGGCACCCGGCGTTGTTCTGGCAGGCCACGCCGGTGTCGGTGTTGTGGAAGTAGTAGTTGTTGTACACGTGCACCGGCTCGCCGAAGCGGACCCGCGGGTTGCGCTGCGGCGTCGCGTCGAACCAGTTGTGGTGGTAGCTGACCATCAGCCGCCCGGTGTCCTGCGCGCCGTTGGCGTCGTCGTGGCCGAGCAGCATGTTCTTGGTGTGGTGGTGGGTGTGGTTCCACGACACGGTCACGTACGACGAGCCGCGCTTGATGTCGATCAGGCCGTCGTAGCCCTGGGCCAGGTCGTTGTGGTCGAGCCAGACGTGGTGGGAGAACATCTGCACGTTGATCGAGTCGTCGCTCGCGTCGCGGAACGACAGGTTCTGGATGATCACGTTCCGCACCGCGCCGGCCGGCGGCGTCGTCACCGCGGAGACCGGCAGGCCGATGTTGAAGCCGCCCCCGGTGATGCCCGCGGTGGCGCCCACGCCGACTATCGACTTGTCCGACGCGACGTCGTACATGCCGGCCGGCAGGGTGATCGTGCCGCTGACGCAGATGGTGAGGGGCTCGGGACGCGCGATCGCGCCCAGCAGCTCGGCGGCGGTGTCCACCGTGACGGTGGCGCCGCCCGCGCCGCCGGTGGTGGTGCCGCGGCCCCAGGCGTTCACCGCCGCGAAGCCGGTGGGCACCCCCGCCACCCGGCAGTTGCCGGGGTCCGGCGGCGTCGTGGGCGTCGTGCTTGTCGGGTCGGGGCCGGCCGGCGTCTCGACGACCACGTCGTCGAAGGTGGCCGAGGCGTACGAGGTGACCAGCCCGATCCGCCCCGCGCCGAACGCCGGGTCCGCCGCCTGCACGACCTGGGTGCCGTCGACCGAGCCGGCCAGCGTGGAGCCGGTCACCCGCAGCGCCAGGTCGTACCAGGTGCCGGCGGTGACGCCGACCGCCGCCGAGCCGAGGGTGGTGACGGTGCCGTTCGCGACCCGCTGCAGCTGCGCCGCGCCGCCGCCGGTCAGCACCAGGGCGTAGTAGCTGCTCAGCGACGTGCCGCGCGCGGTGATGCCGGCCGAGCGGGCGGGCGTGGCGAAGGCGGCCGGCTTGACCCGGGCCCGCAGCGTGTAGTCGGTCCAGGCCAGGTCGCCGGCCTGCGCCCTGGCATTCGCTCCCGTGCTCGCCTGCCGGTACGCCGGCGAGCCGTCGCTGACGACCGACCAGCTGCCGCCGGTCTTGGTCCAGCCGTTCGCGTCACCGTCGTCGAAGGTGTCGCCGAAGAAGGTGGCGGCGAAGGCCGCGTTCACGCCGGCGACGCCGATCAATACGGTCAGCGCGGCGCCCGTGACGGCGCCGAGCAGGGGCTTCTTGCGCATGGCGGATTCTCCGTTCAGGGCGGACTGTCCCCGGCGACGGGTGGAATGGCGCCCGAAAGAATGGATCCCGGGGTGCCGAAATAAATTGACGAAACGTCTAGGAAAAACATAAGTAAATCCATCGGCCGTAGTCAATGCCGCGGATATGCAGTTCTGTTGCAGTCGCCGCGGGCAGCAGCCACCGACTCGACGGCCGACCGGTCGAGAAGAACGCTTCGGCCCGGTTTGCACCCGGGCCGCTGTGCTGTTGTTTGCACCGGCATTTCCATCGGGAAGATCGTCGGCGCGGCGCACGGCAGGCTTGCGCCGAACTAAACTCCCTCACCGACACGGCCGTCAACCCGTCCGCGGCCGGACAAAAATCGCTTTCGCCACCGCCCATGGCCCGGTACACACGGTGGATGCGCGAAGAGACCCTGCCCGGCGGCAACACCACCGGCGCCGTACTGATCGACGACGTCGTCCACAAGCGGGCCTCATCCTGGACGGCGACGGTGCACGCGGTGCTCCGGCACCTCGAGGATGCCGGCTTCGATTCCGCTCCCCGCGCCCTCGGCTTCGACGACCATGGCCGCGAGATGCTCACCTATCTGCACGGGGAGACGATCGGCGGCCGGGAACCATGGCCCGATTGGACGTCGGCCGACTCGATGCTGATCCAGGTCGGGCGGTGGCTGCGACGGGTGCACGACCTGACGGCCGATTTCACGCCGCCGGCCGGGGAGGAATGGTTCATCGGCGGCGCGATGGGTCCCGGGTTGATCGTCGGGCACCAGGACGCGGCGCCCTACAACGCGGTCGTGGACGGCGACCGCCTGGTCGGCTTCTGCGACTGGGACATCGCCGGCCCGTCCACCCGGGAATGGGACCTGGCGTTCTCCGCACTCTCCTGGGTGCCGCTCGCGTCGCCCTACGACGGCGCGCCGCTGAGCACCGATGACCTGCGGGAGCGGTCCCGCCGCCTGCATCTCCTGCTCGACGCGTACGGCTACGACGGCGACCGGCAGGCGTTCGGGGTCGTCGTGCGGGACAGGGCCCGGCGGCAGGCCGGCGTGATCCGCGGCATGGCCGGCGCCGGGGATCCGACGAAGATCGCGCTGCTGCCCATCGCGGAGCTTCTCGAACGGTCCGCGGTGGACGTCCAGGCCCTCCCGGACGCCTTCTGGGTGCGTTGATCGGATCCGATGAGCGGAGGTCCGGCGGTGGGGCGGAGAGCCGGCGGAGTCTCGCGCCGACCGGTCGACGTCGACGCTGCCCGTATCGCGGAGGATGCCGACGGCGGCCCGCCGGTCCCCCGGCTGCCCGATGCGTGTCGCCGAGGTGGTGGTGCACGTCCCGGGCAGCGGGCCCGCCGTCAACCCGTCGGCCGCAGGTTCACGGCGGCGCGGACCAGGTCGGCGTTGCTGCGTGCCCGCGTGCCGTCCGGCAGGTACACCGAGTCCTCGAAGCCGACCCGGGTGTCGTGGCCCCGGCGGAACGCGTCGGCGACCAGGGGCCAGGTCCAGTCGTTCATGCCGTGCGTCAGCCGCGGGCAGGCGGACCCCGCCGCGTCGAGCTCGTCGTTGATCCGCTGCGCGAGCGCCGACGGCTCGCCGCGGAGGTGGTAGGGCTCGCCCCGGTCGAGCTCGATGCTGACCCGCGACAGCCGCGGCAGCAGGCCGGAGGCGATCAGGGCGGCCAGCTCCACCGGCGCCCAGAGTCCGGCGTCGACGCCGATGCCGGCGTCCAGCATGGCCCGCATGACGCGTTCGAAGCCGTGCTCCGACAGGTTGACCGTGGCGCAGTCGACGCCCTCCCACTCCCGGATCATCGCGATGCGGTCCGCCAGGCCGGGAACGATCCACTCGCCGGTGGTCAGGCCGACCTCCACCGGTACGCCGGCCTCGGCGGCGACCTCGCGCACCCGGCGGCACGTCTCGTTGACGACGGCCGGCTGCAGCGTCTCCGCCCCGGAGGCGTCCCGCACGTGCAGGTGCACCCCGGTCGCGCCGGCCTGGAAGCAGTCCGCGAGATCGGCCAGCAGTTCGTCGAGCGACACGGGCATGTTCGGGTGCACATCCGTGCCCCACGGCCCGTTCGGTGTCACCTGCAGCATGCCCACGACGCTAACGGAACCTGTTGAGCGCCGCCTCCGGCAGCGGCAGGGCGCGCAGCACCTGACGGGAGCGGATGAGCGCGTCGTGCACCCGCCGCGTCACGGCCTCGTAGCTGCGGCCGACGTTCTGCCGCTTGCGCTGCTCGGTCAGGTTGGCCTCGTTGATCGTCTCGAAGCCGACGAACACGCTGCGCATCCCCGCCGCGACGGCCTTCTCCAGCAGGCCGGGCGCGAGGATCGCGTCGACGGTGCTCGCGGCCTGCCAGACTCGGCCCATGCCCGCCATGCCGCTGAAGAGCGCCTCGGCGAAGCTCAGCCGCCGCACAGGCAGTGAGGGGGATGATCCGCGGATGGCCATGCTGGAACGTCCCACCGCGCTGCTGGTCGCCGTCTCCCGGCCCTGGTTCTGGCCGGTATCCTGGGTGCCCGCCTACCTGGGCACCGTCCTGGCGGGCCATGCCTGGTTGCCGGCCCGGGGCGACGCGCCACGCGCGGCGGTGGCCCTGCTCGTCCTCGGCCCGCTCATCTGGGGTGCGGTGCTGGCCCAGAACGACCTGCACGATCTGCGCAGCGACCGCGACAACCCGCGCAAGGCCTCGGCACCGCTCGTCACCGGGGCGTTGTCCGCCGGCCGGCTGCGTGTCTGGTACCGGTGGATCGCGTTCGCCGCCGTCGCCGGCGCGCTGTACGTCGGGCCGCTGTTCGTGCTCGGCGTCGCCGGGGTGCTGGCGCTCGGGTGGGCCTACAGCGTGCCGCCGCTGCGCCTGAAGACCCGGCCCGGCTGGGACGTCGCGGTCAACGCCCTGGTGGTGGGGCTGGTGTCGCCGGCCGCGGGGTGGTCGATCACCCGCGCGCCGTGGGACTTCCCGTGGCAGTTCGGGCTGCTCGGCCTGCTGTTCGCCGCCGCCCTGTACCTGCCGACGACCGTCACGGACGTGGTCGCCGACTCCGGCGCCGGCGACACCACCTTCGCCGTGCGGTTCGGGCCGCGCCTCGCGCACCGCCTCGGCGTCGCGCTGTGGGGTTCGGCCCTGGCGTTCTCGCTGTGCTGCGCGTGGCTCGGCGTACTGGTGCCGCGGTCCACGCTCACGGCCCAGCTGGTGATGGCACCGGTGCTGCTGGCCGCGTACGCGGCGCTCACCCGGCGCCCGACGATCACCAGGCTGGCGGTGCTGTCGGTGCTGTTCGGGGTGCCGACCATCGGCTTCGCCCTGGCCTACATCGGCTGACCCCGCTCAGCCGCCCGCGGCGGCCGAGTAGCAGGCCTCGACGCCGGCCGCGCGATCCCCGGCGACGGCCGCGGCGTTCGCGGCATCGGCCGGGCCGGTCATCGGCACGGTCACGCTGCCGTCGGCGGGCACCGTGATCAGGTCACCGACCGGCGTCACCGTCTCGGCCTGCTGCGCCGTTCCGGTCTCCGGGTCGGTCCACACGATGTACACCAGCCGGACCGTGACGGGCAGGCCGTTGGTGTTCGTCACCTTCACGCCGGAGATCCGGCTGTATCCCGTGGTCGAGAGGCCTTCGTCGTCGAAAGCCGTGATTTCGACGGCGGAATCGACGGACGGGAAGTCGACCGCGGGAGCGTCGTCGACGGTGACCTCCACGTCCGCCACCTGGTCGGCGAGCGGGCCGCCGAAGATCAGCACGTCGCTGCTGCCATGGGGCAGCACCACCAGGCTGCCGCGATCGCTGCCGCACACCGTTGTCACCGTGACGCCGGGCAACGTGTCCCCGTCGCCGTTCAGGGCGGTGAACCTCAGGATCGGCGCCACCGGGACCCCGCGACCGTTGCGGATCAGCAGCTGCTGATCCGCGAAGTCGTCGCCGGACCGGGCGGCGTACGAGAATTCCAGATCGTCGTCCGTGACGGTGTCCACGACCTCCCAGACGCCCAGGCCCAGCACCACGACGACCGCCGCGCCGAGCAGGACCTTGCCGAACCTCCCCGGCTGGAACCCGGTGAAGCGCGAGGGTTCGCTCTCGTGGCTGGACGGCACCGGCGGGCTGGGGAACATGGTCACGGCCCACAGGGTAGAGCAGGCCGCGACCCGCAGAGGGTCTCATGTGGATGGCCGCCGACCGGCGGCAGGAGCGCGCGAAGCGGCCCGCCCGCGCACCGATGCTTTCTCGGTGCACGGGCGGGCCGTGTTCACTCGCTGGGCCGACCAGGCCCGGGGAGCTGGATCAGAGGACGCTGGCGAAGCCGCCCCAGCCGCTGCCGATCTGACGCGAGGAGGTGGAGCTGTACGGCGTGCCGTTGTCCCGCACGATGTTGTTCGAGTAGAGCCACAGCGTGCCGTCGGCCTTGACCGCGACCATGTCCGCGAAGCCGTCGCCGGTGACATCGGCAGGGATGATCTTGGAGAAGGCGTCCCAGCCGCCGCCGATCTGACGCGACGACGCGGAGCTGTACGGCGTGCCGTTGTCCCGCACGATGTTGTTCGAGTAGAGCCACAGCGTGCCGTCGGCCTTGACCGCGACCATGTCCGCGAAGCCGT
>NZ_JBEZXZ010000070.1:26626-40187 GCF_040638275.1 Actinoplanes sp. NPDC026623
CGCCGGTGACATCGGCGGCCATGATCTTGGAGAAGTTGCCCCAGCCGCTACCGATCTGACGCGACGACGCGGAGCTGTACGGCGTGCCGTTGTCCCGCACGATGTTGTTGGAGTAAAGCCACATCGTTCCGTCGGCCTTCACACCGACCAGGTCCGTGAAGCCGTCGCCGGTGACATCGGCGGGAATGATCTGCACGTAGTTGTTCCACCCGGAGCCGACCTGCCGGGAGGCGGTGTACGCGTCGCCCTCGTCCCGCACGATGTTGTTGGAGTAGAGCCACATCGTTCCGTCGGCCTTCACGCCGAGCAGATCCCGGAAGCCGTCGCCGGTGACATCGGCCGGAATGACCTTGGCGAAGTTGTCCCAGCCGTTACCGATCTGACGCGACGACGCGGAGCTGTACGGCGTGCCGTTGTCCCGCACGATGTTGTTCGAGTACAGCATCATCGTGCCGTCGGTCTTGATGGCCACCATGTCGTGGAATCCGTCGCCGGTGACGTCCGCGGTCCACGGCTCCGGCTCCGGCTCGGGCGCCGGCTCGGAGGCGTTGACGCCGAGCGGCGTGGTGAAACCCGTGATGGCAGAGTTTTCCGCGTACCTGTAGTAGGTGTGCTTGGACACCCGGTCGCTGCTGTTGCCCTCGATGGTGACGAGGTTGCTGCCCGACACGGAGGTCACGATGCCGACGTGGTCGATGTTGGCATCGGAGTCGTGGTTGAAGACGACCGCGTCACCCTTCTTCGGTACGTAACTGCCGCGTGCATGCCAGGTGTCGTTGTTCTTGCCGTACGTCCTGAAGGATTCGGCCATGCCGGTAACCTCGCCCATCTTGCTGGTCACGCCCCCCTCCCGCCAGGTGTACTTGGCGAAGGCGGCGCACCAGGCGTAGGCGCCGCCGCCACCGCCCCAGCCGGACTTGCCGCCGCAGGCCGGCCAGCTGAACATCTCGCCGCCGTAGTAGCTGCAGTTCGTGCCGATCTCGTAGTTCCGGCTGCTGTCGTTCAGTTCCCGCTTGGCGATCGCGGCGATGTCGGTGCCCGCCGGGGCGGCGAGGGCGGCGACGGGCGCCAGAGTCGACCCGAGGGCGATACCCGTGATCCCGGCCGCGGCGACCAGCATGCTGCGAATCTTCGACGTGTTCACAAGAGCTCCATTCATCGTGGAAAGACGTTCTAAGGCGTGGTTGGCCGGCCGCCTGATTCAGGACAGGCGGCTGGTGGCGGAATGGATCGAAATCAGATGACGTGCCAATTGCGGAGTGCCGCGGTGGCGTGAATTGTCTTTTCGACGAGGCCGCGCAGGCGGTCGGCCGCCGCCGCTGCGTCATCTCCGTCGAGGAAGGCCACAATGTCGATGCCGTGCGGACCGTGGCGGGCCCGAACGTGTTCTATCCCATCCTCCGGCGCCGCGTTCGTGTAGACGAGGTCCCGCATCTCCGTCGGCTCCATGGGGCCGGCGGATGCGAGCGGCGCGATGCGGACAAGTGCCGCAACCATCACTCCACCCTGACCGAAACCGTCCGGCCCCAACCGAATCCCTCGGCGAATGACGGCCCGCACAGCGTGGTCGCGGCAATTCCAGCAGCGGAGAAAGCAGTTCCAGCAGCGGAGAAAACAGACATGGCGGCACCGTCCTCAAAGGAAGTGGTAATGACTGGTGATTGTTGTTTCCGGCGGCTTTCGCTGCGCTGCACAAAGCATCGGTGATCCGCCGGGCGATGTCATCAAGATCGGCTTGGCGTAAGACCGCCGGGCGGGATGACGCCACCGGCCGCCGCCGAGGCCGCGGGACCTACCCCCACAAGGTGTCCACCGTGCGACACAATGATCAACGTCAGTTGTACGGACGGGGGAGAGCTGATGTTCGAAGTGTTAGGGCTGTCCGGGCCACAGGAGCTCGTCTATCGGGCCATGCTGCAGCAGCCGGACCTGAACGTCGCGGGCCTGGCCGAGCACCTGGGACAGTCCGGTGATCAGGTGCGCCAGGCGCTGGACACCCTGGCCGACCTCGCGCTGATTCAGCTCGACGCCGGCGCCGGGCAGGCCCGGGCGGTGCGGCCGCAGGCCGGGTTGTCGGCACTGCTGGCCAA
Organism: Actinoplanes sp. NPDC026623; assembly: GCF_040638275.1. Classification (NCBI taxonomy): domain Bacteria; kingdom Bacillati; phylum Actinomycetota; class Actinomycetes; order Micromonosporales; family Micromonosporaceae; genus Actinoplanes; species Actinoplanes sp. NPDC026623. The sequence continues at coordinate 28,717 of NZ_JBEZXZ010000070.1, forward strand.
GGTCGAGTCGGACATCGCGATCCGGCAACGGCAGGTGGAGGCGACCAGGGCCGCCATCGCCGCCGTCGCCGGCGCACACGACGATCAACAGCGCGCCGGCGAGGGCCAGGTCCTGGAGGGCATGGACGCCGTACGGGAACGCCTGACCGAACTCGCCGACACGGCCAGCACCGAGTGCCTGTCCTTCAGCACCGGCGGCGCACAGAGCCCGGACACCTTGAAGGCGGAGGCGCCGCTCAACCAGCTCGCGCTGCAGCGAGGTGTCGAGATCCGCAACGTCTACCTGGAGAGCTTCCGGAACGACCCGGCCACGCTGGCACACGCACGGTCGATGGCGGACCTGGGCGGTCAGTCGCGTACCACTCCCACGCTGCCGATGCGGCTGGTCATCATCGATCGCACGACGGCGCTGGTACCGATCGAACCGGACGACCCGCGTCGCGGCGCGCTGGAGGTGCGCAGTTCCGGGGTCATCGCCGGCCTGCTCGCGCTCTTCGAGATGATCTGGCGCATCGCCACGCCGTTCGGCACCCAGGCGGCGGTCAACGAGCACGGCCTCGCCCCGCAGGAGCGCGAGCTGATCCGGCTGCTGGCCGCCGGTCACACCGACGAGGCCGCCGCCCGCAAGCTCGCGATCTCGCTGCGCAGCGTCCAGCGCATGATGACCTCGCTGACCGAGCGGCTGAACACGGCAAGCCGCTTCCAGGCCGGCGTGCACGCCACCCGCCGCGGCTGGGTCTGATCCCGGGCCGCCCGTCAGGGGTAGCTTGCTGCTCATGCGAATCCGCAGTGTCCATGATGGGGACGAGGCACGGCTCGCGGTCCTGCTCGGCCAGCTCGGTTATCCGTCAACCGAGCAGGACGTCGGCCGCCGCCTGGAGTACTGGCTGAACGACCCGCAGAGCGCCCTGCTCGCCGCCGCCGACGATGACGACCGGCTGATCGGCGTCGCGGCCCTGCACGTCACTCCGATTCTCGAGGTCACCGGGAGGTTCGGCCGGCTCGTCGCCCTGGTCGTCGACGAGACGGCCCGCGGTCGCGGCGTGGGCCGCGCGCTGGTGGCGGCGATCGAGGGCCGCGCACGCGCCGCCGGCTGCCTGTTCATGGAGGTCACCAGCGGCGGGCACCGCCACGCCGCGCACCTCTTCTACGAGGGCCTCGGCTACCGGGACACCCGGGACCGCTCCCGCCGTTTCCTGCGCCCGCTCACCTAGGGCGCATTGCTGCGCTGACCCGAACTCCGGGCTGATCCAGACAGGTCACGGCACGGAGCTTCAGGAGAGCCGAGGGTCACCGGCATGGGTGACGGTGGAGGCGGGCCGGCGGGGTTCCCCGATACCGTGATTGCGCACCGTTCGTGAGGCGTGACGGGGTCGCTGGACCTCCCGTTCAGAAAGCTGGCTGCCATGACCCTTGCCGCCGTTCCGGTCACCATGATCCTGCCCGTGGCCCGGCCCGATGTCGCCAGGACCTTCTACAGCGACGTGCTCGGATTGTCCTATCGGGGCACGGCGGCGGACGGCAAGCTGCTGTTCGACGTCGGTGCCGGTGCGACGCTGGCCCTGATGGAGAAGCCGGCCGGCGCCCAGGCCGAGCACACGGCGATCAGCTTCGAGGTCTCCGACATCGGCGCGTCGATCAAAGACCTGAAGAGCCGGGGCGCGGTGTTCGCCGACTACGATCTGCCCGGGCTCAAGACCACCGAACACGTCTGCGTGCTGGGCGCGGAGAAGGCGGCCTGGTTCGCGGACCCCGACGGCAACATCCTCTGCCTGCACGAGGTGGTCACCGGCTGACGCCGATTCGGCGTGCGTGGCGGCCATGGTCAACAATGCCGCCATGGGTCATTGGATCAGGAGCTGGCTGCGGGCATGGCGATCTGAACGTGTGACGCTGGTGTCGCCGCTGCCCGTGGAGGCGGCCCGGGCGCGGTTGATCGAGGGCAGCAGCACCGGCATGGAGGCCTTCCTCGACTTCAGCGTCGCGGACGGATACCGGGTCATCGGCAACGTGGACACGCACTGGATCTCGCTGGTGGCCGCCACGATGGGAGTCCGGAACTCGTGGCGGCCGTGGCTGCGGGGCACCCTCGAGCCGGACGGTACCGGCTCCCGGCTCGCCGGCACCCTCGGCTGGGCACCGTTGGTCAAGGTGTTCAGCGCGTTGTGGTTCACCGGCGTGGCCCTCGCCTTCCTGACCCTCGCGGGCCGGGCCGCTACCCTGACCTGGAGCGGCGACGTCACCGGCGCGGACCTTCTCCTCTGTCTTCCTCCGCTGGGCATGATGCTGGTCTTCGCCGGATTGATCACGTGGACGACACACAGCGGCCGTCGTGACGAGGCCTATCTGCGAGCATGGCTGGCGGAGCGGCTACAGATCGGCGGGTAAGGACTCGCGGGGACAGCGCTCATTACGTCGGGGTGCTAGCGTCGTCCAGCGTGGAGCATCGTCAGCTCGGCCGGACCGGCCTGCGCATCAGTGAGATCACCTATGGAAACTGGCTGACCCACGGCGAACTGGTGGCCGAGGAGGCCGCCGTCGCGTGCGTCCGGGCGGCGCTGGACGCCGGCATCACGACCTTCGACACCGCCGACGTGTACGCACAGGGCGCCGCCGAGGAGCTCCTGGGCAGGGCGCTGCGCGGCGTGCGCCGCGAATCGGTGGAGATCGCCACCAAGGTCTGCCTGCCGACGGGGAGCGGGGCGAACGATCGCGGCCTGTCCCGCAAACACATCATGGAGTCCTGCCGGGCCTCGTTGCGGCGGCTGGGCACCGACTACGTGGATCTCTACCAGGCGCACCGGTTCGACGATCGGACCCCGCTCGAGGAGACCCTCATCGCGTTCGACGACCTGGTCCGCCAGGGCAAGGTGCTGTACCTGGGCGTTTCGGAGTGGACGGCCGACCAGATCCGGGCGGCGCTCGATCTTGCCGATCGGCTCGGGCTGCGCGGCCGGATCGTGTCCAATCAGCCGCAGTACAACATGCTCTGGCGGGTGATCGAGCCCCAGGTGCTGCCGCTGTGCCGGCGGGAGGGCATCGGGCAGCTGGTCTTCCAGCCCCTCGCACAGGGCGTGCTGACCGGGAAGTATCGCCCGGGTGAGGCGCCTCCGGCGGGCTCGCGGGCGACCGGCGCGGGCCGGGCGCCCCGGTTCATCGGCCGGGTGCTCGGCGATCGCCTGCTGGAACGGGTGCAGCAACTGCGCCCGCTCGCGGACGACGCCGGTGTCTCCATGGCACAGCTCGCGATCGCGTGGACGCTGCAGAACGACGGTGTCAGTTCGGCGATCATCGGCGCGTCCCGGCCGGAGCAGGTGTCGGAGAACGCGGCCGCGGCCGGGATCCGGCTGGACCCGGCCGTGCTGGCCCGGATCGACGAGCTGCTGGGCGATCTGGTCGACCGGGATCCCGCCAAGACGGCCCAGATGATGATGGTCAAGCCCGGCTGGGCCCGGCCGGCCGCATGACGGGCGGCCCCCGGTTCCGGCGCGGCCGGGGTCAGCCGGCCATGTCCAGCCGGTAGGACGCGTCCGCCACCTCCGCGTGCGGGTGGCGGCGCAGGTGGTGCAGCGCCTCCTGGCACGGCTCGCTCCAGCGTTGCGACCTGCCGGCGGCGGAGACCAGGGCCAGCGCGAACAGCCCGCCGGCCAGGTCGCCGCGGTCCGCCAGCCGCCGGGCCGTGGCCAGGCCGGCCTCGATCCGGTCGGCCCGCATGCCGCAGTCGGCGAGTTGCCCGGCGAGGCGCACGGCGAGGGCCGGGCGGGCGGCGACGAGGTCGGCCACCTCGGTGAGCCGCGCCAGGTCCCCGTACGCCAGCCCGATGAGCAGTTCGGCCCCGTCGCCGAGGAACTCCGGGTGGGACGCCAGCTTGCGGGCCGCATCGCGTACGGGCTCACGGTCGCCCGGTCCCTGCCATTGCGACGCGTCGCCCACGATCCGGGTCACGCAGCGGCGTGCCGGGCGGTCGAGGCTCGGGGTGCCCGGCCCCGGGTCCTGCCGGTCGAGGGCCACGAGCCGGTCGAAGACGGGTTGCAGAGCGCTGGGACCGGGGCTCTTCGGGAGGCTCAGCAGGGCTTCGACAAGCGACCGCAGGGCGGGCTGCGGCCAGTAGGTGCCCGGGCCGGTGAAGCCCGGGTCGGCGAGGGCCGCGACGATCAGGTCGGCGGCGCCGGGCGCCCAGCGGGCCCACGTCCGGAGCCGGCAGAACGCGTCCTGCGAGATCTGCCGGTCCGGGCTCGCGCAGGCCGTGACGACGAGCGCCGCGAAGCGGCGGCGGTCGGGCTCGCTCAGCTCCTGCGCGGAGGCGCCGAGCAGGGCCAGGACCTCCGCGCGGTGCCCGGAGCCCGCGGCCGCGGTGAGGAGCTCCCAGGCGATCGGTGACGGAGGCGCTCCCTGCACGGCGGTGATGATGACGGCTCGCACGTCCGGGTGGGTGCCGGATGCGTGCCACACCTCGGCGAGCAGGGCCTGCGACTCCGGCGGCCCGTACCTGGCGAGAATTCGGACGGCGGCCTTGCGGCTGGTCACCCCGATCGGGGACGACGGCGGCGCGAGCAGGACGCCGCGCAGCAGCGCGAGCAGGGCGGGTGCGCTCACGAACCGGGCCGCGCGGTCGGCGGCCGGCAGCGCGGCCCGGGCACGGTCCCCGCCCGCGTAGCCGAGCAGCACCGGGAGCGCCTCGTCTGGCCGGTCGGTCCAGGGCAGCGCGGCCAGCGCGGCCTCGGCGACGGGTACCTCGGGCGAGTCGAGGAAGCCGGCGAGCAGCTCGCGGCCGGCGACCGGTACCCGGGCCAGGTTCTTCAGGGCCGCCGTGCGGGAACGCTGCTCCAGGCCGGTGTCGGCGGCCACCCGGGCCAGGGTCTCGGCGTAGGCGCGCTGCTGCCGGGGCGTCCACCGCCGGACGTACGTGGGCGGCCCGGCCAGGGCGGGGTCGAGCAGATCGGTGCTGTAGCCGGACACCTCACGCCACACCGGTGCGAGGCGCGCCGCCGCCGGGTCCGCGCGCAGCAGCTCGGCGGCCCGCGCGGCACGCGTGCGGGGGTCGTCGAGCCACAGCTCCACGGCCTGCTTCCGGACGTCGGCCGGTGCCGCGGGAGCCGCCGCGCGGTGCAGCAGTTCCTGCAGCTCGGGCAGGTTGCGCGCCCGGGCCTCCAGCAGGCGGGCAAGCCTGAACAACTCGTCGGGGTCGGCCGTGATCCGCCTGCGCAGCGCCGCGGTGACGAGGTGCTCCTGACCGCGGCGCAGTGGGGTGTCGAGGTCCCACGGGATCGGCAGCCGGGCGATCATGCCCAGCGCCCACCGGGCCAGTTCGCCGTCGCCGTCGCCACCGGCCAGGGCCGCGTAGGCCAGCTCGACCAGCGCGTCCTGGTTGCGGGGCGAGACGTCCCGGGCCTCGATCTCGGCGTCGGTGATCGCCGTCAGCGCGGCCGCCGCCCCGGGGACCAGGTGCGGAACCAGGGTGCGCAGCTCCTCGAGCATCGGCAGCCGCACCGCCGCGCGCTCGTTGCGCAGCCGCAGCAGCCGCCGCAGCACCTCCGGCAGCGCGGCGGGCTCGCGCCGGGCGACCCCGACCATCCACCGGTACGCCTCCCCGCGGGTGTGCGTGAAAGGGTCGCCCGCGGCCTTGTCGAGCATCGGCAGCGCCTCGGCGGCCGGCAGGTACCGGCTCCACCGCCGGGTGGCGCTCTCGTCGGCCGCGATCTCCGGCAGCGCCAGCACGCGGCGCACCTCGCGCAGCCGGATCTGCTCCGGCAGCAGCTCGACCCGGCCTTCCCACGGAACCTCCTGCGGCGTCGCGGCGAAGACCTCGGCACGCCGGCCCGGCGGCAGCAGCCCCAGAAATTCGGCGCTGAGCCCGTCCAGGGCGACCAGGTCGTCGACGCCGAGCGTGCGGAGATGCCGCAGCAGCCGGGTGCTCCCGTACCGGTAGGCGTCTCCCGCGCCCTGGGCTGTCACGAGTGCCGCCACCCGGGCCGGGAACCGGGCGGCGACCGGCGTCAGGTCGATCTCGGGCAGGGGGTGGTTGGCGTGGCGCTCCAGCAGCTCGAGCACCCGCACCGGCTCGGCGCGGGCACACGCTCCGACGGGGGTCAGGAACGGCGACCAGACCGGCCTTTCCCCGGCCGGCAGGCCGTCGCTCGCCCAATCCAGGATGACGGCGCTGTGCCGCCGGGCCAGGATCTTCCACGAGACGACCGAGCGCGCCAGCTCCGGGAGCAGCCGCGCGACGGTCTCCGCGTGGCAGGCCGGGAGCGCATCCACCGCCGCACGGTCGCCGTAGCGGTCGCGGACCAGGTCGATCACCGCGTCGCCGGAGCCGGGCTGCCCGCGCAGGAGACGCAGGATCAGGCGGCGCAGCACGGGCGGGGCGTCGACGAGCTGCTCCCCGCCCGTCGTCCAGCCGAGCCGCAGGGCCTGGCGCACCGCTTCCGCGCGTACCGAAGGGTCCGGGTCTTTCAGGGCCCGGACCACGACCGGGCGCGCGCCGAACGCGGCGGCCGCGGTGACCGCCAGGTGCCGCTCGTAGGGTCCGCCGGCCGCGAGCTCGGCGATCCCCTTCCCGGGGTCGTCCCGCTCGCGCAGCAGCCGCAGCAGGGCGGGGATCCGCTTCGGGTACGGCAGCGGGTCGAGCTCGTCGGACAACACGTGCGCATTGTGCCGCACCGGTCGCGGCTAGCTTCGCGGGTTGCTGAGCTGGGTGCGGGTCAGCCGCCGCCACAACCAGCTGGCCGGCACCTGCCGGCCGGTGAGCACATACTCGCTGAGGTGCTCGATGTGCAGGGTCTCCAGCAGCGCGCGGTGATCGCGCGGCTCCCCCGCGAACAGCAGCCGGTCGCCGGCCGCGAGCCGGAAGTCGTCGCCCGGCCCCAGGGTGGCCTCGTCGTCGCGCAGGATCAGCAGCGGCACCACGTCGAGGCGGCGCTCCCGGTCCTCGCGGGCGCGCAGCAACTCGCCGAGCGTCACCTCGCCGCCGCCCAGCCACGGCACGAGGGCCGGCGCCCCCTGCGCGTCGAGCGTCGTGGTCCACAGCGCCTGGAGGTGCCGGCCGCAGTGCCGGCGCAGGCGCAGGATCATGCGCTGGGCCCACTCGTCGCCGAGCTCCGGCATCTCCAGCAGGAAGCGCCACAGCAGCGGCGTGCTCAGCTGCGCGTAGATCCTGCGCGCCACCAGATCGGCGGGCACCAGCAGCGAATCCACCCGCATGGCGGCGAACAGCGGCGCGGTCTCCGGCCGGTTCTGCCGGGACACCACGAACAGGTCCGGGCTGATCCGGCGTGCGGCGGCGACCAGCGAGAGGTTGGTGGTGTCGTTGTCGGTGCCGGCCACGAAACCGACGGCGTGCTCCAGGTCGGCGCTGGTCATCACGCCCGGCTCCGAGCCGTCGCCGACCACGATCGACGGCTCGGGCTTCGCGGCGGTCGCCATGTCCACCACGGTCACCTCGATGCCCTCGGCGTGCAGGTCCTCGATCAGCTCCCGGCCGAACCGGCCGTAGCCGCACAGCACCCAGCGGCCGGCCCCCGGCGGCGTGCCCCGCGGCGGCAGCTCGGCGCCCGGCCCGCTCTCCAGCCAGGACATCAACTGGTACGACGCCGGGGCGCGCAGCGCGATCCGCAGGTGATCGCCGTAGCGGTCGAACGGGTTCACGACCGTGGGCGAGCCGAACGCGGTCATCCGGTGCTCGATCGACGGCGCCACCGTGCGGGCGTACACCGGCAGCTCCGGGCGCAGCAGCGCGGCGGCCATGGTGACCGCCAGGTTCACCTCGTCGTCGTCGGTGAGCGCGAGCACCCCCTCGCAGTACGGGTGGCCGAGCCCGGCCTGCTCCAGCGTCTGCGGGTTGCCGGCGTCGCCGGCCAGCCCCGGCACGTCCGCGTGGTAGGCGTCGATGTCCAGCGCGTCGACCCGCTCGCTGTTCGTGTCGATGACCACGAACCGGCGGCCGAGCAGGTCGAACGAGCGGCCGAGCAGCTGGCCGGTCTGGCCGTACCCGGCGATCAGCAGGAACGGCTCGCGGAGCCGGGCCACCGTGCGGATGAACCGCTGCAGCGCGAGCGCCTGACGGAACGCCCGGTCCTGCAACAGGGTCAGCAGCGAGCCAATCGCGTACGCCCAGCCGATGACGGTCAGGTAGATGCTCGCGACGACCCACATCCGCTGCCCGTCGGTGAACGCGTGCGGGATCTCGCCGTACCCGATCGTGGTGGCGGTGTAGCTCATGAAGTAGAACGCGTCGAAGACGCTCAGGTGGGTGACCCGGCCATCGGCGTCCTGCCCCGGCACCAGGGTCAGCCCGAGCACGCTGACCGAGAAGATGACGATCAGCACGATCAGCGGCGCCCGCATGCGGCGCAGGACCAGGAAGACGGTCGGCGGTCCCTGCCCGGCGGTGGCGGTCCGGATCCACCGCCGCGCCTCGCGGGGCCCGGTCCGCGCCGTCATCGCCGCTGGAACGAGACGGTCTCGGTGACCAGCAGCACCACCGAGACCACGTTGGCCACGAGGGCCCCGCCGGAGAGCGAGACGACGCTGGCGGTCGAGGCCGGGTCGAGGCCGGCCGCGGAGACCTGCGTGGCGTACACCCAGGCGATCGTGGCGGCGATGAGCTGGAGGTCGGCCACCAGGCTGGTGGCCAGGTGCACGGCGCCGATCTGGGTACGGTCGCCGAACTTCAGCACGGTGGCGATCAGGTTCACCACGACGGCGGCGAAGAGTTCGTACTCGTTGTGCAGCGCCGGGTTGTCGATGTCACCGATGAAGAAGCCGAAGTTCAGGGTCGCCGCCAACAGGACGAAGAACCCGAAGACCACCTTTTCCATGCTCATGCGCTCTCCCGCCGGTCGACGAGTCCACGCTAACGCCCCGCATCAGCCCCCGCAGTCGGTGTCACCGATCTTGGTACCCGCTGGGCGGTCGTCGCGCCTCAGTGGTCGTACCCGAAGATCTTCGCGGCCAGGTCTGTCATCACCTCGCTGGCGCCGCCGCCGATGCCGAGGATGCGGGTGTCGCGGTAGTGCCGCTCCACCTCCGTCTCGCGCATGTAGCCCATCCCGCCGTGCAACTGCACCGCCTCGTCGACCACGTACTTGCAGGCCTCCACCGCGGCGTTCTTCGCCAGGCAGGCCTCGCCGGGCACCGGCTCGCCCGCCGCGTGCCGGGCCGCCACCAGCCGGGTGTAGGTGCGGGCCAGCTCGATGCGCTGTCTCATCTGGACGAGCTTGTGGCGCACCACCTGCCGGGCGATCAGCGGCTTGCCGAATGTCTCGCGGGCGCGGGTCTGCTCGAGGGTGAGGTCCAGGCACCGCTGCGCCACCGAGTAGGCGTGCACCGCCGCGATGATCCGCTCGGGCACGAACACCTGGGCGATCAGCATGAACCCGCCGTTCTCGGCGCCGACCAGGTTGCGCGCCGGCACCCGGCAGTCGGTGAACGACAACTCGGCGGTGTCCGAGCAGAGCCAGCCCATCTTGTTCAGCTTGCGGGACACCGCGAAGCCGGGCGTGTCCCGCTCGATGACGAGCAGGCTGATGCCGGACGCGCCGGGACCGCCGGTGCGCACCGCGGTGGTGACGAAGTCGGCGCGGGTGCCCGAGGTGATGAACATCTTGGCGCCGTTGACGACGTAGTCGTCGCCGTCGCGGACCGCGGTGGTGCGCAGGGCGGCGACGTCCGACCCGGCGTCCGGCTCGGTGACGCCGAGCGAGCACACCACCTCGCCGGCCAGGGCGGGCCGGACGAACCGGTCGATCAGCTCGGCGTCGCCGGCCGCGATGATGTGCGGCAGGGCGATGCCGTGGGTGAACAGCGCGGCGTGGCAGCCGGACGATCCGCCCGCCTCCAGGAAGGCCTCGGTGGTGACGACCGTGTCGACGGTGTCGCCGCCGTCGCCGCCGTGCTCCTCGGCGAAGCCGACGCCGTACAGCCCGGCCTTGGCGGCGCGGCGGTGCAGGTCGCGCGGGATCTCGCCGGCCCGCTCCCAGTCGTCGAGGTGCGGCGCGATCTCGCGGCGCACGAACTGCGCGGTCGCCTGGCGCAGCGCCTTGCGCTCGGTCGTCTCGAAGAGCCCGTCGTCCATGTCAGATCTCCTTTGAGCCGCGTTCGACCAGGGTGTCCGGGTCGCGCCGGCCGAGCAGGATGGCGCCGGCGCGTTTCCAGCGCCGGATGAGCACCTCGCGGTGTGCCAGGTCGCCGCTGACGATGCCGGTCATGGCGAGGCCGGTCAGCACCTCGAAGCTGAGCTGCACCACGGTCGTGAGCCGCGGGTCGCCGGGGCCGGGCCCCGCGAGCAGGTGCCGGGCGCGCTCGTGCAGCACGCCGAACATCTCCTTCTCCACCGGCATCAGCGCCGCGCGCAGGCCGGCGTCGGTGCGGGCGGCGGTCCACAGCTCGAGCGCGGCCCAGAACAGCGGCGAGGAGAAGTGCCGCCACATGATGTCGATCAGCGCGTCGAACTGGTCGGTGCCGGCGGGCGCTGCGGTCCGGACGGTGGTGATCTCGGCGGCCAGCACGTCCAGCCGCCGCCGGGAGAGGTGCTGCACGGCCGCGACGAGGAGGTCCACCTTGGTCGGGAAGTGGTGCAGCAGCGTGCCGCGGGGCACGTCGGCCAGGGCCAGGACCTCCGCGGTGGTGGTCTCCGCGTAGCCGCGCTCGACCAGGGACTGCACCGTGGCGTCCAGGATCTTCGACCGGGTCGTCTCGCGGCGCTGCGCCTGGGTTCGCCGACTCGGTTCCGCTGCCACGACACTTACCGTACGCCTTGACGGTTAGTTGGGTCCAGAACGGCTCTCCGCCGGGGTTGCCGTGACCCAGTTCACTAACATACCGTCACGCCAGACTGTTAGGGAGGCGTCGATGCCTGCGCCGCACCCGTTCGCGCGGCTCCGTGCCGGCCTCGCCGTGGGCCGGGCGGTGGCCGGCACCACGCTGCGCCGGTTGATCCGCCGGCCACCGGCGCCCGGCCTCCCGCCTCCCGTCGAGCAGCCGCGCGTCTTCGCACACCCCTTCGTCGCGTCGGCCGGGGTCGCCGCGGAACCGGACCGGGTCTTCGCGGTCCTCGCCGACCCCGCCCGGATGGGCGACTGGCTGGTGGCGCACTCCGGCTGGCCGGCGCCGCCGCCCGCCGAACTCGTCACCGGCGCGCGCTTCCGGCAGGGCGTCAAGCTGATGGGCGTGCCCAGCGAGGTGCGCTGGACGGTCACCGGCGCCGAGCCGCCGCGCACGATCTGGCTCGACGGCACCGGCCCGATGGGCATCGCCGTCGGCCTCTACCTGTCCGTCGCGCCCGCCGCGGGCGGCGCGCTGGTGCGCTGCGACGGCGGCGTCGAGGGCGGCACGGCGGACGGCCCGCTGGGCGCGATGCTGGCCCGCAACCTCGCCGAGGCCGTGCAGAGGTCCCTGCAGCGGCTCGCCGCCGTGATCGCCGGGCGGCCGGCGGCGGGCACCCGCCCCGCCCCGGCGGCCGCCGTCGCGCC
>NZ_JBEZXZ010000071.1:0-40179 GCF_040638275.1 Actinoplanes sp. NPDC026623
CGGCCGCCGTGTCCGCGGCGCCGGCCGCGGCCGCGTCCGGCGCGGAGCGCCGCAGGCGGATGGCCCGCAGCAGCGCCAGCAGTTGAGGATCGGTTCCGGATCCGGACGACACCTGCACACCCCCGACCGCAGAACAACGCGAACCGTACAACCGTACTGCCGTAGGCCCGGCCGCCGTCGACTACCCGCTGGCGGCCGCCATCCGCACGGTCGCCTCGTCGAGTATCTCCGCGCTGGTGGCGAAGTTCAGCCGGACGTAACCGGCTCCGGCCGCACCGAAGCGGGTGCCCGGCTCGACCGCGACCCGCCCCTTCGCCAGGAACAGCTCCTGCGGCTCGTCGTCCCCGCCCAGCGCCCGGCAGTCCAGCCAGGCCAGGAACGTCGCCTCCGGCCGGCGCCAGCGCAGGCTCGGCAGCCGGGTGCTCAGCAGGTGGCCCAGCTGGGCCCGGCGGGCGTCCAGCTCCGAGAGCAGCCCGGCCAGCCAGGCGTCGCCGTCGGTGAACGCGGCCACCGTCGCCAGGACGCCGAAGTGGCCGGTGCGCCAGCGGATGTCCGGCGGGAAGCCGCCGACCAAAGCGGCCATCGCCGGGCCGCCCGTCACGATCGCCGCACACTTGAGGCCCGCCAGGTTGAAGCCCTTGCTGGCCGACAGCAGGCTCACCGCCACCTCGCCCGCGCCGGCGATGCTCAGCAGCGGGGTGAACTCGGCTCCCGGCAGCACCAGCGGCGCGTGGATCTCGTCGCTGACGATGGTCACGCCGTACAGCCGGGCCAGCCGGACCAGGGCGGTGAGTTCGTCGCGGGTGTGTACGCGGCCGACGGGGTTGTGCGGGTTGCAGAGCACGTAGACCGCCGGGTGGGCGGCGAAGGCCCGCTCCAGCGCGGGCAGGTCGAGGCGGAACTCGTCGGTCAGCGGCACCTCGAGCAGCCGGTTGCCCGACTCGGGCGCCCACTGGAAGAACGGCGGGTAGACCGGCGGGCTGATCACCACCGTGTCGGCCGGGCGGGTGAGCATCCGCAGCAGCTCGACCACGCCGACGCCGACGTCGGGGACCGCGGTGACCGCGCCCGGGTCCAGCTCCCAGCCCCAGTGCCGGGCGGCGAAGCCCGAAAGCGCCACGCCGAGGTCCGGGCCGGCCATCGGGTAGCCGGTGTCCGAGGCGTCCACCGCCGCGTGGAGCACGGCCGCGATCGGCGGGGCGAGCGGATAGTCCATCTCGGCCACGAAGAGCGGCAGCACGTCGCCGGGGTAGGTGCGCCACTTCGCGCTGCGGCGCCCCCGGAGGGTCGCCAGCGGATCGACGATCACCGGCCGGCCCGCGGCGCGGGGATCCGGTAGACCACGCAGTGCCGCAGCGGGCCGTCGACGGTCGGGTCCTCGAAGTCGTCGGCCGGGTCGTAGCTCATGCCGAGGCGGTGCATGACCGCGCGGCTGCGGTCGTTGCCGACCGCCGTGATGGCCAGGACCTCAGCGAGCCCCAGCACGTCGAAGCCGTAGTCGAGGCAGGCGTGGCCGGCCTCGGTCGCGTATCCGTGGCTCCAGGCCGAGCGGGCCAGCCGCCAGCCGATCTCGACGCCGCGGAACGGCATGCCCTCCTCGACCGGGTCGAGCCCCGCGAAGCCGATGAACTCGCCGGTCGCGGCCACCTCGACGGCCCACCAGCCCCAGCCGCGCCCGGCAAGCTCGGCGCGGAAGAACTCGACGGAGGCGGCGCTCTGCTCGTAGTTCAGCACCCCCGGGAAGTACTCACGGACCATCGGATCGGCGTTCATCGCCGCCCACGGCATGACGTCGGAGTCCCTCCACTGTCGCAGCAGCAGGCGCTCGGTCTTCAGCTCAGTGGTCGTCATCGCGTCCCAACTCGTAGCAGGCAACGGCCGCCGATAAAAGGTACCGGCATCCGGCAAGCCTCCGGCCGGTGGGCAGAATGCCCCTGTGCCAGCAATCAGCATCACCGAACCCGACGACCCGCGGATCGCCGACTACCGCGCGCTGACCGATCTCGAGCTGCGGACCAGGTGGGAGCCGCCGAACGGGCTCTTCATCGCCGAGGGCGAGCTGGTCATCCACCGCGCCCTGCGCGCGGGATACCGGCTGCGCTCGGCGCTCATCGACGAGAAGCGGGCCGACCAGCTCACCGGCCTGCCCGCCGACGCGCCGCTGTACACCGCGACGCCGCAGGTCCTGGAGTCGATCACCGGGTTCCACGTGCACCGGGGCATCCTCGCCTCGTTCCACCGGAACACGCTTCCGACGCTCGACAAGCTCCTGGCCGAGGCCCGGCGGCTGGTCGTCCTCGAGGGCCTGAACACGCACACGAACCTCGGCGCCCTCTTCCGGAGCGCGGCCGCGCTCGGCATCGACGCCATCGTGCTCTCCCCCACCTGCGCGGACCCGCTCTACCGTCGCGCGGTGCGGGTCAGCATGGGCGAGGTCTTCGCCATCCCCTACGCCAAGACGGAGGACTGGCCGGGGGCCCTGGCCGCCATCCGCGCCGCCGGCTTCACCCTGCTCGCGATGACCCCGGCGCCGGACGCCGTCGCCCTGCAGGAACTCACCGCCGCACAACGCGAACGGCCCGCGTTGCTGCTCGGCGCCGAGGGGCCGGGCCTCACCCGCGAGGCGTTGCGGGCCAGCGACTGTTCCGTGGCCATCCCGATGCACAACAACGTCGACTCCCTCAACGTCGCCACCGCGGCCGCCATCGCCTTCTGGGAACTCTCCCGCACCGAGACCCCGGGGGCTCAGTCGATCCGGTAGGTCAGGTGGGTGGCGGTGCCGGAGGCGCGCACGTGGATCTGGCGCAGCGTGCGCGGGGCGGTGCCGGGCTCGAACAGCGGCGTGCCCCCGCCGAGCAGCACCGGCGACAGGTGCAGCCGCAACTCGTCGAGCACGCCGGCCTCGAGGGCGCCCCGGATGACCGCGGCGCCGCCCATCACCACCACGTCGCGGTCGCCGGCCATCACGGTGGCCGTCTCGACGGCGCTGCGCACGCCGTCCACCACGAAGGTCACGCGGTCGGCGAGGCGGACCTCGTGCGGCGGCCGGCGGGTCACCACCAGCACCGGCGGGCGCGCGGCCAGGCCCGCCCCGTAGCCGACCTCGTCGTTCCAGCCGAGCGGACCGTCCACGATGTCGAAGAGGCGGCGGCCCATCACGACCGCACCGGTGGCGTCGGTGGCCGACGTGAGCACCTCCCGGTCGACCGGGTCGGGGCTGAAGGCCCAGGTGTGCAGCCCCTCGCCGCCGTGGCCGAGGCCGTGCTCGAGGTCCGGGTCCGGCCCGGTCACGAACCCGTCGAGGGACACCGAGATGTCGGCGACCACCTTCGTCATCTGGACCTCCCGGCGCTCTAACCCCTACGGGGCGAGCATGCCATCCTGATGCGACGGAAGTCAGGCCGGCGGGATCAGTCGCGAACCGGTCCAGGCCAGGCCCATGCCGGCGGCGAGCAGCAGCAGGGCGCCGACGGTCGGCAGCGGGCGGACCGCGTACGAGCCGGCGCCGATCGACACGGCCGCGAGCATCAGCAGGACGCCGTCGGCCGGATTGACCAGCTTGGAGCGGAACACCGCCCAGCCGAGCAGCAGCCAGCCGACGCCGGCGACCGCCGCGGCCACCAGCGACGCGGCGTGTGCCTGGCCGGCGGTGAGCCCGGTGCCGGCCGGCCCGACGCCGTCGGGCAGCGCGGCCAGCGGCAGCATCAGCATGAAGCCGGCCAGCCCGACGAGCAGGCCCGCGAGCGCCGTCCGGCGGGTGCGGGAGCCCGCAAGCAGCCCGGCCAGGCCGATCATCGCGACGGTGCAGAGCCAGCCCGCGACGATCTCGACCAGCAGCGGTCCGGGCGGGGCCGGCACGCCGAGCGTGGTCCAGCCGTACAGGATGGCGCCGACCGGCAGCGCCCAGAGCGAGATCCGGGCGTACCGGCGCACGGACCAGATCCAGACGGCCTCGCGGACCGGCAGCAGGTGCTCCGCGGCGCCGGTCGCACCAGCACCGCCCACCCAGGCCGGCGCCACGCGCAGCGGGCGGCCGCTGGCCGTCTGATGCTGACCGATGCTCATTTCATCGCCTCCGCCGACGTTCCGGCGACGGCGCCCGTCGGGCGCAGAGTTGCTGATTCGCTCGCAGGCTGACTCATGCGTTCCGCCTCGTCTGGCTAATGCCAAGCGGCCGTGGACACCGGTCGGAATCCTCGGTCAGCATGGCAAAACCCCGCGCAGTGCGCGGGGTTTTGCGGCATTAGCTCCGATCTTGCACCTCCGCGGGGGAGGTCAGGCGCGCTCGGGTTCCCCAGTGGGGTGATAGTCGGCGCTGCCGAGCGCCGCCGCCGGCGGTACCGGCTCCCCCGCGGGCAGGCCCGCGGGTGCCCGGTCGCCGCTGACCTGCGCCTCGGCGGCACGCACCTGGGCGTCGACGGCGGCGGCCTCGCGGGCCGCGGCCTCGGCGGCCTCGGCGGCCTCCCGCTCGACGGCGCCGGCGTCGACCGTGGACGACGGCAGGTCGCCGACCATGTTGGTCAGTCCGCCGAGCGCCCCGCCGACGCCCTCGAGGGCCTTGGTGAGCTCGGTCGGGATGATCCAGACCTTGTTGGCCGAGCCGTTGGCGATCTGCGGCAGGGCCTGGAGGTATTGGTAGGCCAGCACCTTCTGGCTGGGGTTGGCCTCGTGGATCGCGTTGAAGACGGTCCGGATGGCCTTGGCCTGACCCTCGGCGGTGAGGATGCGGGCCTGGCGGTCACCGTCGGCGCGCAGCACCGCGGACTGCTTGTCGCCCTCGGCGGTGAGGATCTGGGACTGCTTGACACCCTCGGCGGTGAGGATCGCCGCGCGGCGGTCCCGCTCGGCGCGCATCTGCTTCTCCATGGAGTCGCGGATGCTCGGCGGCGGCTCGATCGCCTTGATCTCGACCCGGGTGACCTTGACTCCCCATCGGCCGGTGGTCTCGTCGAGCACGCCGGACAGGTGCCGGTTGATCTCCTCGCGGCTGGTGAGCGCGCGCTCCAGGTCGAGCGAGCCGATGACGTTACGCAGGGTGGTGACGGTCAGCTGCTCGATGGCCTGCAGGAAGTTCGCGATCTCGTACGTGGCGCGTACCGGGTCGACGACCTTGAAGTAGAGCACCGTGTCGATCGAGACCACGAGGTTGTCGGAGGTGATGACGGGCTGCGGCGGGAAGCTGACCACGTTCTCGCGCATGTCCACCTTGGTGCGGACGGTGTCGACGAACGGCACCAGCAGGTTGAGCCCCGGCGACAGCGTGCGCTTGTACTTGCCCAGGCGCTCCACGACGTCGTGCCGCTGCTGCGGGACAATCCGGACGGATCGGAGCAAGGTGATCACCGCGAAGAGCGCGATCACGAAGACGAGCACACCGATAACTACTTCCATGGCGTCTCTTCTCTTTCTGTTATGTACGTGACGGGTGTTTCAGAGATTCGGTAGATCGTCGCGCCACACCATCGCGGTGGCGCCCCTGACCTTGACGACCCGGACCCGATCGCCCGGCGCATAGGTTTCCACACCGTCGAAGGAGCGCGCCGTCC
The DNA here is from genome assembly GCF_040638275.1 of Actinoplanes sp. NPDC026623. Taxonomy (NCBI): domain Bacteria; kingdom Bacillati; phylum Actinomycetota; class Actinomycetes; order Micromonosporales; family Micromonosporaceae; genus Actinoplanes; species Actinoplanes sp. NPDC026623. Next base: position 5,547 of record NZ_JBEZXZ010000071.1, read on the forward strand.
AGAGCTCGCCGTCGATCTTCACGAGGCCGTGGTCGGCTGTCACTTCCTCGAGCACGGTCGCCTGGGACCCCTCGATCGCCTCGATCCCGAACGGCGTGTCGCCCGTCTCGGCCGCGGACTGCTGGTGCCGCATGATGATCGGCCGCACCGCGAAGACGGAGAGGCCGGACACCAGGGCGAAGACGATCGTCTGCAGCAGCAGCGGGGCGCCCAGGGCCGCCACGCCGGCCGCCGCGAGGGCACCGACGGCGAAGAAAATGATCAGAAAGGTCGCCGTGAAGGCCTCCGCTATCGCGAGGGCGACGGCGAGCACTACCCAGAGGACGCTATCCACCCCCTGATCGTGACACGTCCGCGCTCGCGGGGCGACGCCGTGTCGTCGCTGGTTGGCGCGTAGCCAGATCGGTACCGTTCAGTTAGACCTGGAGGCGACTGGATCATGGCGTCGCCGGGTATCGCCCAGCACCCGAGAAAGGCTCACCCGTGTCCCTGCTGCCGGAGACCGGCCGACGCGTCACCGAGATCGCCGCCCGCGCGCAGTCCGCGGGTTGCGCGCCGTCTCTGGCGCTGGCGGTCGTCCGCGACCGCTCGCTGCTGCATTTCACCGGCGCCGGTGAGACCCCGCCGCCGGATCCGAAGACCCAGTACCGGATCGGCTCCATCACCAAGACGCTGACCGCGACCATGATCATGCAGCTGCGCGACGAGGGCTTTCTCGCCCTCGACGACCAGCTCAGCAGGCATCTCCCGGGCATACCGGTCGGCGGCCTCACGCTGCGGCAGCTGCTCGGGCACGTCTCCGGGCTGCAACGCGAGCCGGACGGGCCCTGGTGGGAGCGCAACACCGGCGGCGACGTGGACAAGCTCCTGGCCGAGCTGGCGTTCGACAAGATCGCCGCGCCTCCGTACCGGACCTACCACTACTCGAACCTGGCGTACGGGCTGCTGGGTGCGGTGCTGCAGCGGGTGACCGGCGAGTCCTGGGCGCAGCTGGTCGGCAAGCGGGTGCTGGACCCGCTGGGCATGAAGCGGACCACCTACTCCCCCGTCGAGCCGTACGCCCGCGGCTACGTGGTGCACTCGCTCGACGGCAGCCTGCACGAGGAGCCCCGGCTGGACGCGGGCGCGATGGCCCCCGCCGGGCAGCTCTGGTCGACGGTCACCGACATGGCGAAGTGGGCGGCCTTCCTGGCCGACCCGGCGCCGGCCATTCTGAGCCGCGCGACCGTCGACGAGATGTGCACGCCGGTGGCGATCCAGGACGATGCCTGGACCGCCGGGCACGGCCTCGGCCCCGAGCTGATGCGCGTCGGCGAGCGGATCTACGTCGGGCACGGCGGCTCGATGCCCGGATACGTCGCACATATCGCGGTGCACCGGCCGAGCCGCACCGGCGTGGTCGCCTTCGCGAACTCGTACGGGCTGCGCGGCACCAGCATCCGGGCGGCCGCCCTGGAGGCGCTCACCGCCGTCCTCGACGCCGAGCCGGTCCCGCCGCGGCAGTGGCTGCCGGCGCCCGCACCGCAGGGCGAGGCCGCCGAGCTGTGCGGGCGCTGGTGGTGGATGGGCGGCGAGTTCGAGGTGCGCGGCGACGGCGCCGACCTGGTGATGAGCCCGGTCGGCCTCACCGGCCGGATGCCCTGGCGCTTCGTCCGCGAGTCGCGGGACCGGTGGCGCGGCGTGTCGGGCACCAACGCCGGCGAGGTGCTGGCGGTGTCGCGCGGCCCGGGCGGCGAGGTCGCGCAGCTCGACATCGCCACGTTCGTCTTCAGCCGCGACCCGATGCACCTCGCGTGAACAGGGCGTTCAGCTCGCCGTAGCCGTCCGCGCCGGCGAGCTCGCCGTAGCCGCCGGCGCCCAGCGCGGTCTCCGCGGCGCGGCGCACCAGCCCGTACGCGGCCTCGGCGACCGCCGCGCCGAGGCTGATCCGGGCCACGCCGAGCTTGGCCAGCTCCGGGATCGTGGGCGCGCCGGGGCCGGCCATGACGTTGACGGGCGCGGCGATCCGCTCCACCAGCGCGGCGACGGTCGCGGGGTCCGTCACGCCGGGCACGAAGATGCCGTCGGCGCCGGCCGCGAGGTAGGCGGCGGCCCGCTCGAGGGTCTCGTCCAGCCCGCCCGCCCCGGCCAGGAAGGTGTCGATCCGGGCGTTGATGAAAAGATCCGGCCCGGCCGCGCGGGCCTCGGCGACGCGGCCGGGCTGCGCGGTGGCGCCGTCCTCGATGTTGACGCCGACGGCGCCCGCCGCCCGGATCCGCCGGACGGTACCGGCGACGTCGCCGTAGCCCTTCTCGATGTCGGCGGTGATCGGCACGGACACGACGCGGGCGATCCGCTCGACGAGTGCGACCGCGTCGTCGAGGTCGACGGCGTCGCCGTCCGGATAGCCCAGGCCCCACGCGACCCCGGCGCTGGTGGTGGCGATCGCGGCGGCGCCGGCGTTCTCGACGATGCGGGCGCCGCCGGCGTCCCAGACGTTGACCAGTACGAGCGGGTTGCCGGGGACGTGCAGGTCACGGAAATCGGTCATGCGTCCAGTGTCGGCGGTCGGCGGGCGCCGCGATAATGATTCAGTTCCAGCTAAAACGTCGGGGGTGGAACCGCGGTGGTCGCGATCGGACTGTCGGCCGGTGCCGTGGCGCGCATCCGGTTCGCCGTCTCCTGCCTGTGGGAGGTCGCCGCCGCCGTACGCGTGCTGCGCGACCCGGGCAGCCACGCCGTGCACCTGCCCTGGGCGCGCCGGGTGTCCGTGCCGGCCGGCACCCTGCTCTGGGACCTCGTGCCGCCCGAGCCCGGCTACCTGCCGGACTTCCTCACGCCCCCGCCGCCGGGGCTGACCCCCGACCTGGACGGCGAGCTGGCCCGGCTCACCGCGACGCCGCCGCCGGTCGTCCGGCACCAGCTCGACCTGTACGGCCGCGACACCCCGCGACTGGCCGAGCTGCGTGCCGACCCCACGGCCGGGCTGGTCCGCCTCGCCGCCGAGGTCACCGGCTTCTGGCGCGACGCGCTGGCCCCGCACTGGCCCCGGATCCAGCTGCTGCTCGACGCCGAGGTCTTCGCCCGGGCCCGCAGCCTCGCCGAGGACGGCGCCGCCGGGCTGCTCAACGACCTGCACGAGAAGGTCCGCTGGGAGGGCGACACGCTGCGGGTCAGCAAGCGCTACTGCACCGCGGACGACGTGCCCGACGGCGCCGGGCTGGTGCTGGTGCCCTCGGTGTTCGTCTGGCCGTCGGTGCTCAGCATCGTGGCCGGCCCGATGCCGCAGCTCGCCTACCCGGCGCGCGGCGTGGCCACCCTCTGGGAACGCCGCAGCGCGGACACCCGGGCGCTCGGCGCGGTGCTCGGCCGCGGGCGTACCCGGCTGCTCGTGGAGCTGAGCGCGCCCGCCTCGACCACCGAGCTGGCCCGGCGTACCGCAATGACCGCCGGCGGGGTCTCCCAGCAGCTCACCGCCCTGCGCGCGGCCGGCCTGGTCGTGGCGCACCGGGACGGGCGCCGGGTGCTCAACGTGCGCACGGCGCTCGCGGAGGCGCTGCTCAGCTCGGCTCGGTGACGAAGTCGATGAGCCGCTCCATCGCGTTGATCAACGGCGTCTCGACGTCCTTGTAGCTGTTGACGCCACTGAGGACGCGGCGCCACATCTCGTACGGCTCGGCGACGCCGACCGCGCGGCAGACGCCCTCCTTCCACGGCTGACCGGGCGGGATCACCGGCCACGCCGCGAGGCCGACCCGCTCCGGCTTCACCGCCTGCCACACGTCCACGTACGGGTGCCCGGTCACCAGCACGAACGGGTCCTTGACCGCGGCGACGATCCGGCTCTCCTTGGAGCCCGGCACCAGGTGGTCGACAAGCACGCCGACGCGCCGCCCGCGGGCCGGCTGGAACTCACGGAGTGCGCCGGCCAGGTCGTCGATGCCGTCCAGCGGCTCCACGACGACGCCCTCGATGCGCAGGTCGTCGCCCCAGATCCGCTCGACCAGGGCCGCGTCGTGCACACCCTCGACCCAGATGCGGCTGGCCTTGGCGACCTGTGCGGGTACGCCGGCGACCGCGGTCGACCCGGACGCGGTCCGCTGCCGCGCCGGCGCCTGCCGGGCGACCGGCCGGCGCAGGGTGACCACCTGGCCGTCCAGCAGGAACGCGGCCGGCTCCAGCGGGAAGTTGCGGCGCCTGCCGTGCCGGTCCTCCAGCACCACCGCGCCCAGTTCGAAGCCGACGACCGCGCCGCAGAAGCCCGAATCGACGTCCTCGACCACCAGTTCGCGCTCGGCGTCCACCTCGGGCACCACCTTGCGGCGCCGCCAGTCACCGGCCATCACGTCCTCGCCATACATGACGGGCACGTTAACTCCTCGGCACGGACACGCCGGTTCCGACGCTCCGGCCGAGACAAGCTCGGCAGGCGGCACGTACCCTTGCTCGCATGTCCCCCGCAGCAGATGCGGCGACGCTCACGGCACGCCGGTCGACCCGGTTCGTGACGTGGGTACGCGCCTGGCGGGCCGGCCTCGTCCCGTTCGACGAGCTGGCCGACGAGATCGCCGGCGACGAGGAGCACCTCGTCGCCGATGCACCCGGCACCTGGACCGACGTGCCGCTGGTGCAGGCGCTGCCCGCGTTCGCCAAGCTGCATCCCGACGACATCCGGCTGGTCCTGCCCGCGCCCGGCGACCCGCGCGGCCTGCCCGGCCCCGGCGAGCTGACCGGCGCGGCGCTGCTGGCCGGCGAGGCGATGATCACCCCGTTGTTCGGGATCGTGCCCGAGCTGCGCCGGCACACGTCCGGATCGGGCGTGGAGTTCGAGACCGTGCTGTGGCGCTTCTATCCGGTGCCGGAGTTCCGGCCGGGCTTCCAGATGGGCGCCGCCGAGGCGGAGGCCGAGCTGACCGTCGCGCTGTCCGAGGCGACCAACCAGCTGACCCGCCTGGACGTGGCGCACTGGCGCCCCGAGCTGGCCGGCGCGCTGCAGGCGCTGCGCCGCCCGGAGAGCACCGCGACGCTTCCGCCGGGCTTCGACCCGCGCTCGCGGCGGCTCTTCGCCCGGGCCAGCGTTCTCGATCAGGTTCTGGTGCTGGCCGAGCACAGCGCGCCCGGCGGCGCCGTCAACGGCTACGAGGCGCAGCAGCGCGATGCGGCGCTGCGCCCGCTGACAACGGCCTGCCGTCAGGCCCTGGTCGCGGCGTGCAACGCCCCTCTGCATGCCTGACAGATATTTGCACTGCACATTCTGCGGTGCGCGCTTCGCGCCGGGGCAGCCGTGGCCGCGGCGCTGCGGCGCCTGCGGCGAGACGAGCTATCTGAACCCCAAGCCGGTCGCGGTGGCGGTCCAGCCGGTCGGCGGCGGCCTGCTGGTGGTGCGCCGGGGCATCCCGCCGGCCGAGAAGACCCTCGCCCTGCCGGGCGGCTTCGTCGACGTCGGCGAGACGTGGCAACAGGCGGCTGCGCGCGAGCTGGGCGAGGAGACCGGCCTCGCCGCGGATCCGTCCGCGGCGCAGCTGTACGACGCGATCAGCGCACCCGACGGCACGCTGCTCGTCTTCGGGCTGTTCCCGGCGTTGTCCTCGGCCGACGAGCTGCCGCCCGTCGTGGCGAACGCGGAGACCCTCGAGCGGCTGGTCCTGCACGGTCCCGAGCCGCTGGGCTTCGAGCTGCACACCCGGGTGGCGAACCGTTACTTCGCCCAGGTGGCCGCCGGCATGTAGGCGGGGCGTCCGCCTACAGGCCGGCCGCAGTTCAGGAGTGGAAGACCGCCGCGAGGCCGTGCAGCCGGGCCGCGGTGCCGGTGAGGTCGTCGACCGCCCGGTGGGTGTCCTCCGCCGCGCCGCGCACCTCGTCGGCGGCCGAGCTGACGGCGCCGATCGCCTGGCTGATCTGCTCGGCGCCGGCGCTGACCATGCCCGCGCCGTCGACCATCGTGCCGGTGGTCGCGGTCTGTTCCTCGACCGCCGCGGCGATGGTCACCTGGTGTGCGGCGATCTGGCCGATGATGGAGGAGAAGCCGCTGACCGCGTCGACGGTCTCGCTGGTGTCGTGCTGGATGCCCTCGATCCGGCGGGCGATCTCCTCGGTCGCCGCCGCGGTCGCCTGGGCCAGCTCCTTCACCTCGCCGGCCACGATGGCGAAGCCGCGGCCGGCGTCGCCGGCCCGGGCCGCCTCGATGGTCGCGTTGAGCGCCAGCAGGTTGGTCTGCGCGGCGATCGCGTTGATGGTGCGCAGCACCTCGTTGATCTCCTGGCTGGAGTCCTGCAGCCGGGTCACGTTGCCGGTCGCCCGGGAGACGCCGGTCACCGCGTCGTCGGTCATCCGGGAGACGTCCGTGGTGTTCGTGCTGATCTCGGTGATCGCGTGCCGCATCTGCTGGGTGCCCTCGGCGATGGCGCCGACCTCCTCGCTGGTGCGGGCCGCCGAACGGGCGACCGTCTCCAGCTCGACGGCGGTGGCGTCCGCGGCCGCGGTCATCGTGCCGCTGGCCCGCTGCAGGCTGCCGGCCGAGTGGGTGACCTCCTCGACGGCGCGGCGGATGCCGGCCACGGTCTCCTGGAAGCGGCCCATCATCGAGTTGAAGGCCTCGGCCATCTGCCCGAGCTCGTCCTTGCCGACGACGATCATGCGCGGGCTGAGGTTGCCCGCGGCCGCCTTCTTGATCACGGCGACGTTCAGGCGGAGCACCCTGACGATGCTGAACCAGACCGACATCTGCAGGATCACCCCGATCGGCGCCACGATCAGCGGCGTCCAGAGCGCGATCGAGGCGAGCCGCTCGAGATCGGCACGGCCGTCGCTGCCGGCGGGCAGTCCCTCGGCTACCGAGCCGGCCACCGACCAGGTGAGCAGGCCGAGGCCGAGGCCGACACCGACGAAGCAGAGCAGGGCAAGGCTGGTCCGGGCCTTCAGCGGCAACCGGTCGAGCAGCGCGAACATGGGTCCTCCTGAGGAATCACCTGAGGAGATCGGCCCCCGTCACCCCGAGTTGAGGGACTCGTGCACGGGTTTTCCGCCGCAGGTCGGCTCAATCAAGAGCAAATGTGCCATTTGCCTCGAATGCGGCCACGTCTGCCAGGCCCCGGGTCACCAGGCGGCCCGTACCCTCCGGCAGGTCGTCCGGGGCGAACCAGCCGGCGTCGACGCTCTCGTCGGTCACCCGGAGCACGTCGCCCGAGTACGAGTCGACCCGGCACACCAGGGCGATGTATTGATAGACGTGCCCGTAGGTGTTCGGATACCAGTCCTTGGCCCGGGTGTAGAGCCCGAACGGCGTGACCGCGTGCGCGATCAGGCCGCACTCCTCCCGCACCTCGCGGGCGGCGCAGTCGCGCAGGGTCTCGCCGAGCTCCATCGTGCCGCCGGGCAGCGCCCAGGTGCGGTCGTCGGAGCGCTGGATCAGCAGGATCCGGCCGGCGCCGTCGCGCACCAGGCAGTGCGCGCCCACCGAGATCAGCACCCGGTCGTCGCCGGCGAGCTTGCGCAGCCCGCCGATGTATGACTCGTCCCAGCTCAGTCCCACGGTCGTCAGATCTCGACGATCAGGTCCGCGACGCTGTCGACGATGCGCGACGGGCGGTAGGGGTAGCGCTCGCTCTCCGCGCGGGTACTGATGCCGGTCAGGACCAGGATCGTCTCCAGGCCCGCCTCCAGGCCGCAGAGCACGTCGGTGTCCATCCGGTCCCCGATCATCGCGGTGCTCTCGCTGTGCCCGCCGATGACGTTCAGCGCCGAGCGCATCATCATCGGGTTGGGCTTGCCGACGAAGTACGGCTCGACGCCGGTCGCCTTCGAGATCATCGCGGCCACGGAGCCGGCGGCCGGCAGCGCGCCCTCGTTGGAGGGGCCGGTCGGGTCCGGGTTGGTGCAGATGAAGCGGGCGCCGTCGTTGATCAGGCGGACCGCCTTGGTGATCGCCTCGAAGCTGTAGGTCCGGGTCTCGCCGAGCACCACGTAGTCCGGTGCGTAGTCGGTCAGGACGTAGCCGACCGCGTGCATCGCGGTGGTCAGGCCGGCCTCGCCGATCACATACGCGGTGCCGCCGGGCCGCTGACCGGCCAGGAACTGCGCGGTGGCCAGGGCGGCCGTCCAGATCGACTGCTCCGGCACGTCGAAGCCCATCCGGCTCAGCCGGGCCTGCAGGTCACGGGGGGTGTAGATCGAGTTGTTGGTGAGGATGAGGAACGGCTTGCCCGATTCCTTCATCCGGTTCACGAACTCGGGCGCACCTGGCACCGGGACGCCCTCGTGGACGAGCACCCCGTCCATGTCGGTGAGCCAGGTCTCGATGGCCTTACGCTCGGTCATTTGGCTCCTCGGCGTTGCGGTGACGGGCAGCAGTCGGCCGGGCACTGGTCCCAGATCGGCAGCGTACCGAGCCGTCGCCGGGGCAGAGCGGCGTTCCGCTCCTCGACGAGTTCCCGGATCATGGTGACGAAGCGCGGGTCGGTGCCGGGCGTCGCCGCGCGGGCATAACCGAGCCCGAGACGGGCGGCGGTGTCGCGGGCCTCGTTGTCGAGGTCCCAGGCCACCTCGAGGTGGTCGGAGACGAAGCCGATCGGGCTGACCACGACGTCGGTGACGTCCTTCTCCGCCAGCGCGGTCAGGTGGTCGTTGATGTCGGGCTCCAGCCACGGCACCTGCGGCGGCCCGGAGCGGCTCTGCCAGACCAGGTCCCAGGGCAGGTCGGCCGCGGCCTCGGCGTGCACCAGCGCGGCGGTCTCCCGCAACTGGGCCTCGTAGCGACCGCCGTCCGGGCCGGCGGTGGCGGCCATCGAGGCCGGGATCGAGTGTGCGGTGAAGACGATCCGGGTGCCGGCCCGGCGCCCCGGATCCAGGGTCGCCAGCGCCGCCCTGACCGCGTCGGCGTGCGGCGCGACGAAGCCGGGATGGTCGTGGAACTGCCGCAGCTTCGCCACCGCCGGCGCGCCGGGACCGACCTTGGCCCGGGCCTGCGCGATGTCCTCCCAGTACTGCCGGCAGGACGAGTAGCCGCCGTAGGCGCTGGTCGCGAAGCCGAGCGCCGAGGTGACGCCGTCGTCGCGCATCTGCGCCAGGGTGTCGGCGAGCATCGGCGCCCAGTTGCGGTTGCCCCAGTACGCGGGCAGGCCGACGCCGTGCGCCGCGAAGTCGGCCCGCACCGCGTCGAGCAGGTCCCGGCACTGCTGGTTGATCGGGGACACGCCGCCGAAGTGCCGGTAGTGCTCGGCCACCTCGGCGAGCCGTTCCTCGGGGACGCCCCGCCCGCGCGTCACGTTGCGCAGGAACGGCATCACGTCCTCTGGGCCCTCGGGGCCGCCGAACGAGAGCAGGAGAAACGCGTCGTACGCCACCGGCCCATCCTCCCCCGCCCGGGCCGGCGACGCCCACTCACCCCGCCCCCGGATCACGCACCCAGTGCGTGATATCCGCCATCGACGTGCACGATCTCCCCGGAGGTGGCCGGGAACCAGTCGGACAACAGCGCACAGACCGCCCGCGCGGCCGGCTCCTGGTCGGTCAGGTCCCAGCCCAGCGGCGCCCGCTGGGCCCAGGCCTCCTCGAACTGCTCGAAGCCCGGGATCGACTTGGCCGCCATCGTGCGCAGCGGTCCGGCCGACACCAGGTTGCTGCGGATGCCCCGCTCGCCCAGGTGCAGCGCCAGGTAACGCGACGCCGACTCGAGGCCCGCCTTGGCGACGCCCATCCAGTCGTAGACCGGCCAGGCCTTGGTCGCGTCGAAGGTCAGGCCGACGATGCTGCCGCCCTTGCCCATCAGCGGCAGGCAGGCGGTCGCCAGCGACTTGTAGGAGTAGGTCGAGACCTGCAGCGCGGTGGCCACGTCCTCCCACCGGGCATTGAGGAACTCTCCGCCGAGCACGCTCTGCGGGCCGAACGCGATCGAGTGCACGACGCCGTCGAGGCCGTCGACGTGCTCGCGGACCTTGTCGGCGAGCCCGGCCAGTTGCTCCGGGTTGGTGGCGTCCAACTCGATCACCGGCGCCGGGGCGGGCAGCCGCTTGGCGATCCGCTCGACCAGGGACATCCGGCCGAAGCCGGTCAGCACCACCGTCGCGCCGTTCTCCTGTGCGAGCTTGGCCACCGAGAACGCGATCGACGCGTCGGTGATGATGCCGGTGATCAGCAGCCGCTTGCCGGCGAGCAGTCCAGACACTTCGTTTTCTCCGTTTCGCAGGGGCACGGGTCAGTGACCCATGCCGAGGCCGCCGTCGACCGGGATGACCGCGCCCGAGATGTACGCCGCGCCGTCGCCCGCCAGGAACATCACGGCCTGCGCGACCTCGTCGGGTGCCGCGAGCCGCCCGGCCGGGATCGCCTTGAGGATCTCCGCCTTGCGGGTGTCGCTGAGCACGTCGGTCATCTCAGTGTCGATAAAGCCCGGGGCGACCACATTCGCGGTGATATTACGGCTGCCCAGCTCGCGGGTGATCGAGCGGGCCATGCCGACGAGGCCGGCCTTGCTCGCCGCGTAGTTCACCTGGCCGGGACCGCCGTAGAGCCCGACGACCGAGGAGATGAAGATGATCCGGCCCCACTTGGCGCGCAGCATCTTGCCGCTGGCCCGCTTCGCGACCCGGAACGAACCCGTCAGGTTCGTGTCCAGCACCCGGGTGAACTGCTCCTCCGACATGCGCAGCAACAGGGTGTCGTCGGTGATGCCGGCGTTCGCGACGAGCACCTCGACCGGGCCGAGTTCCTTCTCGACCGCGGCGAACGCGGCGTCGACGGCCGCGGAGTCCGTGATGTCACACTCCACACCGAACAGGCCGTCGGGGGCGCCGCTGCCGCGGTGCGTGACGGCGACCCGGTCGCCCTGCTTGGCGAACGCCTGCGCGATGGCCAGGCCGATGCCGCGGTTGCCTCCGGTCACCAACACGGTGCGGGCCACGAGTACTCCTTCACTTCGGTAATCGAACCGCTCGAAGACTAGGTGTTACCCGAGGGTAGGTGGAATCCGGCGCGTGTCCGGCACGACACCACGGCGAGCCCGGCTACTTTAAGACCGCATTAAGCGGTACGCTCATCGACGGTTCCCCAGCCCGGATCTGACAACGGAGGTGATCGCTGTGCGAGATAGCGATCCTCCCAGTCGTGGCCGGGCCGCCCGTCAGCCGCTCTGACCTCGACTGATCCGGCTCCGGCCAGGAATTTCGAGCTCGACCCGCTGACGCAGACCCACCCCGCTCCTACCTGCCGCTCCGCGGCCCCGTCCTCACGCCGGGGCCCGGCCGGCGTCGTGCGCCGCGACGGAGCAGGGTGCCGGCCGCGACGCCTCGTGTGCGCACTTTCCCCATCGGTAACCACCGGAAAGTCAATGCCATGAACCGATTCGTCGCACCGCTGAGCTTCACCATCGCCGCCGCCTGGGTCGTCGTCATCTTCGTGCTGGTGCACAGCGCGCCCTGACGTGGTTCCGGCGACCAGGTCCTGGTCGCCGGCCTGAGGCCTCAGGGCAACCGGGACGTCCACAGCAGACTCATCGCCGCCGCGATCAGGGCCAGCAGCAGCGCCACCCCGGCGTACCACTGGGTCACCTCGCGCGGCGCCACCCGATGGCCGATCGAGCTGCCCATGTCCTCGTACACCTTCTTCAGCTCACTGACCGACGCCGCCTCGTAGAAGTATCCGTTCGTCTTGTCCGCGAGCTGCTGCAACGACAGCCGGTCGACCGGCACCTGCTTCATCTCGCCGCGGATGTCCACCACGCCGGTGTCGGTGCCGAACGCGATCGTCGAGACCGGGACGTTCGCCTGTGCCGCGGCGGCGGCGGCGTCCTCGGTCGACCGGCCCGAGGTCCGGTACCCGTCGGAGAGCAGCACGATGCGCGCCGGCGGCGCGCCGTCCGCGCCGTCCGCCGGCACCGTGCGGATCGCGTCGAGCGAGGTGAAGACCGCCTCACCGGTCGCCGTGGCCTCGGCCAGGGTCAGGCCCTCGATGCCGGCGACCACCGCCGCCCGGTCCTTGGTCGGCGAGACCAGCACGTTCGCCGACTTCGCGAACGACACCAGGCCCAGGTTGTAGGTCGGCGGCAGCTCCTGCACGAACGCCTTCGCCGCCTCCTGCGCCGCCTCGATGCGGTTCGGCCGCACGTCGTCGGCCTCCATCGACAGCGAGACGTCGATCGCCAGCATCACCGTCGCGCGCTCGAGCGGCTCCTCGCGGTCGAGCGACGGGCGGGCCATCGCCAGGGCGAGGGTCAGCAGGCTCAGCAGAAACGCGCCGGCCGCCGCGTGCCGGCGCCAGCCGAGGCCCTTCGGCGCCAGCGTGCGCAGCAGGTCCACGTTGGTGAACTTCATCGCGTACGTGCGGCGGCGGAACTGGCGCCACCCGTAGGCCGCCGCGACGAGCAGGACGGGGAGCAGGGCGAGCAGCCACCAAGGCTGCAGGAAACGAATCATCGGGTGGTCCCCCGGGTGCGAGCGTGTCGTTGGGCGGCCACGAAGCGGACGATGTCCAGCAGCCAGTCGGAATCGGTGCGCAGTCTCAGGTGTGCCGCGCCGGCGGCGCGCAGCGCCCGGGCGATCTCGCCGCGCTGGTGCCCGGCCGCCTCCGCGTATCGGGCCCGCAGCGCCGGGTCGGCGGTCTGCACCTCGTGCAGCAGGCCGGTCTCCGGGTCGGCGAGGGTGAGCACGCCGACGTCGGGCAGCACCAGCTCGCGCGGGTCGACCACCTCGATCGCCAGCACGTCGTGCCGGACGCCCAGCTTGCGGACCGGCCGGGACCAGCCCTCGACCGGCGCCATGAAGTCCGAGATGACCACGGCGACACCCCGGCGGCGCGGCGGCCGGTTCAGCATGTCGATCAGCTCACCCAGGTCGGCACGGCCGGGCCTGATCCGGGTACGGGCGATGGCGCGCAGCAGGCCCTGCGCCTCCTTGCGCCCGGGGCGCGCCGGCATCCGTACGGTCGAGGGCTGCTCCGGCGCCGGCGGGGCCGCCGCGCGGCGCCGCCACAGGCCGCCCGGCTCGCGGGCCACCGCGCCCGAGCCGGTGCCGACCACGGCGCCGATCCGGTTGCCGCCGCGCACGGTCAGGTGTGCCATCGCCGTGGCCGCCGCCAGCGCCAGGTCGCGCTTGAGCATCGCGGCCGTGCCGAAGTCGAGGCTCGCCGACAGGTCCACCGCCATCCAGGTCTCCAGTTCACGGTCGGCGACGGTGCGCCGCACGTGCGGGAGGGTGGTCCGGGCCGTCACCGGCCAGTCCATCCGCCGCACGTCGTCGCCGGGCCGGTATTCCCGGCTCTCGCCGGCCTCGCTGCCCGGACCGGGCAGCAGCCCCACGTAGTCGCCCTGCAGCAGGCCGTCCAGCTTGCGGGTCACCAGCAGCTGCAGCCGGGACAGCACCGCCTCGGCCCGGGCGCCGGCCGCGTCCGCCTCGGCCCGGCGAACGTCAGCGGCCGTCATGACCGGCTGCACCGAGCGTAGCGACGGCCGGGAGGGTAGGACAGCGGGTCGGCGTCATGCCGGACCATCACTGCTGGCCCGGCCAGGCGGCCTGGGGCTGCGGCTGGGGCTGCGGGTACGGCGGCTGGGACTCGAACGCGGGGACGCCGCTGGCCGGTGCCGGGACGCCGGAGACCTGGTGGCCGTTCGGCGAGGTGCCCTGGCGGGAGGCGACCGACGGCATCGGCACGGCACCCATGATCCGCGCGACGATGTGGTCGGCCGGGATGTCGTCGGCGAGCGCGTCGTAGCTGAGCACCAGCCGGTGCCGCAGGATGTCCGGGGCGACGTCCTGCACGTCCTGCGGCAGCGCGTAGTCGCGGCCTCGCAGCAGGGCCAGGGCCCGGGTCGCGCGGACGATGCCGAGCGAGGCGCGCGGGCTGGCGCCGTACTGGATGAGCTGGGCGACGTCGGGCATGCCGTGCTGTGCCGGCGCGCGGGTGGCGAGCACCAGCCGGACCGTGTAGTCGACCAGGGCGTTGTGCACGAAGACCTGGTCGGCGCGGCGCTGCAGGGCGAGCAGGTCCTCGGAGGTGAAGATCTGCTTCGGCTCCGGCGGGCTGACACCCATCCGGTAGACGATCTCGCGCTCCTCGGCGTCCGTCGGGTAGCCCACCAGGATCTTCATCAGGAAGCGGTCGCGCTGCGCCTCGGGCAGCGGGTAGACGCCCTCCTGCTCGATCGGGTTCTGCGTCGCCATGACCAGGAACGGGTCCGGCACCGCGTGCGACTCGCCGCCGATCGACACCTGGTGCTCGGCCATGACCTCGAGCAGCGCCGACTGCACCTTCGCCGGGGCGCGGTTGATCTCGTCGGCGAGCAGGAAGTTGACGAACACCGGGCCGAGCTCGACGTCGAACTTCTCGCTCGACTGCCGATAGATCCGGGTGCCGACGATGTCGGCGGGCACCAGGTCGGGGGTGAACTGGATCCGGGAGAACGAGCCGCCGACCACCCGGGCCAGGGTCTCCACCGCCAGCGTCTTCGCGACGCCGGGCACGCCCTCGAGCAGGCAGTGGCCGCGCGCCAGCAGCGCGACGAACATCCTTTCGATCATCCGGTCCTGGCCGACGATCACGCGTTTGACCTCGAACATGGCGCGTTCGAGTTGCGTGGCGTCCTGCGCTGGCGGCACCGGGGCGCCCGGATCGGCGCTGGTCGTGCCCTCGGGCGTGGTCGGCTCGGCCACCGGTCCTCCATCGAGATTTCGCTGATCCGCATCGCGCCGGCACGGGTGCCGACGCTCAAGACTTACACGACCATGCTTGGAGGTGGCGGGCAGAGCCGCATTACATCGACCGCAAGTAGCCGGAGATGTCGATCTTTCTGCGCGATGCGCTCGAACGGGCACTCCAGCGGGTAGACGGAATCCCGGATCCGCCGTGTAACATTCAGCGCGTCGCCGGGCGACTTCCCCCGTGGTCGCCCGGCGCTCAAACTCCCCTCCGGTCACCGTCCCGCAGGCAGTCAGTGCGGATAGTGTTTCGGTGTGGTCGAGGATCTTGCACCCCAGTGTTCAGCCAAGGGCTGCCGTGCGCCCGCGGTCTGGGCTCTGCTCTGGAACAACCCCAAGCTGCACGATCCGGCGTACCGGAAGACCTGGCTGGCCTGCGACGATCACCGGAAGTCCCTCGGCGATTTCCTCGGCGCGCGCGGGTTCCTGCGCGAGGTCACCGAGTTCAGGGCGACGCCGCACGACAGCACGCCCTAGGCTTTCTGCTGTGACCGAGCCCAGCGCACCGGCGCCCGCACCCACCGACCCGCTCGAGCCGTGGCCCGATACGGTCGCCTGGCGGCCGGTCTCGCGCAGCCTGATCACTGTGGAGTTGATCAACCGCGCGATCTGGGTGGTGATCCTGCTGGGCGGCCTCTGCGCCGGCTGGCTGCTCACCGACCACTGGGCCTGGCCGGCGGCCATGGCCGCGGCCCTGGTCTTCGCGGCCTGGCGCTCCGTCGTGACGGTCCGGGCCGTCAAGGCCTGGGGGTACGCGGAACGCGACAACGACCTGCTGGTCCGCCACGGCCTGCTGATCCGCCGCCTCTCGATCGTCCCGTACGCGCGGATGCAGTTCGTGGACGTCACCGCGGGCCCGCTGGAACGGGCGTTCAAGCTGGCCACGGTCCAGTTGCACACGGCGTCGGCGGCCAGCGACGCGCGGATCCCGGGCCTGCCGCCGGAGGAGGCGTCCCGCCTGCGCGACCGGCTCACCGCGCTGGGCGAGGACCGGGCCGAGGGCCTGTGACCGCCGACGCGCGTCCCCAGCCGGACCCTCACCGGGGCACGCCCCCGCAGCCGGAGCCCGCGACCCAGCCCGCCGCCGACCCGTCGGCGCAGCCGGTGGCCGACGAGCCGCGACGGCGGCTGCACCCGCTCAGCCCGCTGCTCAACGGCGCCAGGTCCATCGCCGTGATCGTCGTCGCGCTCAGCTGGCAGACGCTGTCGGAGGTGGGGCCCGGGCGGTTCGCCCTGGTGGTCACGGTGATCGCGATCGGCGTGGTGATCTTCTCGCTGGTCGGCTGGCTCAACACCGGCTATCACGTCGTCGGCCGGGAGCTGCGGATCCAGGACGGGCTGATCTGGCGGCGCAACCGGGCCATCCCGCTCGACCGGCTGCAGGCCGTCGAGCTGCGGCGGCCGCTGCTCGCACAGCTCACCGGCCTCGCCGAGCTCCGGCTCGAGGTGGTCGGCGGCGGCAAGACCGAGGCGCCGCTGGCCTACCTGACCGTGCGGGAGGCGGCCGCGCTGCGGGAACGGCTGCTCGCGCTCGCCGGGCGTACGCCGGGCGCCACCGGCCGGGCCGCCGCGGACCCGGTGACCGGGACGCCCGCGATCGAGCGTCCGATGCTGCGGGTCGGCAACCAGGACCTGGTGGTCAGCCAGCTGCTCACCCCGCAGGCCCTGCTGCTGCCGCTCGGCGTGGCGTTCGTGACGACGCAGTTCGTGCTGGAAGGCTCGTGGACCTTCATCGGGATCGCCAGCACGGTGACCGCGATGGCGGGCGTGCTGCTGCAGCCGGTCCGCCGGGTGCTGCAGGACTGGGACTTCCGGCTCGCGCGCGACCCGGACGGCCGGCTCGCCGTCCGCCACGGGCTGGTGGAGACCCGCAGCCAGATCGTCCCGCTCAACCGGGTGCAGTCCATCGGCGTCACCTGGCCGCTGTTCTGGCGCGCGAAGGGCTGGCTGCACATGCGGCTGGACATCGCCGGCTACGCGGGCCCGCAGGCGGGCAACGACAAGCACTCCGACCGGCTGCTGCCCGTCGGCGTCTTCGCCACCGCCCGGGCGCTGGCCTGGGACGTGCTGCCCGGCGTCGACCTGGCCGCCCTCGTCACCACCCCGCCGCCGGCCCGGGCCCGCTGGCTGAACCCCATCGCGCTCACATCGATGGGCGCGGGCCTGACCGACGAGGTCTTCGTGTCCCGCGCCGGCCTGCTGACCCGCGAGCTGACCATCGTCCCGTACGCCCGCCTGCAGAGCGTGCGGGTCATACAGGGGCCGCTGCAGCGGCTGCTCGGCCTGGCGACCGTCTACGGCGACACCGCCGGCGGCCGGTCCGGGGTGGCCCGGGACCGCGATGTCGCCGAGGCCTGGTGGCTCGCCGAGCAACTCTCGCTGCGGGCCCGGCACGCCCGTGGCCCGGCGCCGCAGACGACCGCCGATCCGGCGCCGGATCGGCCGGCGCCGGAGGACGACTCTTACTGGCAAAGACCCGCGCGGCCTTAAGCTGTCGGCATGGAGCTTCCGGAATTCTCGCCCGGCCTCAGTGCCCGGGTCGAGTTGACCGTCACCGACGCCGACACCGCCCAGGCCCTCGGCTCGGGCGACGTGCCCGTGCTCGGCACGCCCCGGGTGCTCGCGCTCGCCGAGGCCGCCACGGTCGCCGCCACCGCCCGCAAGCTGCCGGGCGGCGTGACGACGGTCGGCACCCGCGCCGAGGTCGAGCACCGCGCGCCGACGCCGGTCGGGCGCCGGGTCACCGCGCTGGCCACCCTCACCAAGGTGGACGGGCGCAAGCTGCTCTTCGAGGTCGCGATCCGCGACGGCGAGGAGCTGGTCGCCGAGGTGCGCGTCGAGCGGGTGCTGCTCGACCGGCAGCGCTTCATCGCCAAGGCCCTCGGCGCCTGACCGCCGTACCCGCCGGTCTGGCGCTTGAACCGGAAGTTGCGGGCGGCGTCCACTAGATCAGCGCGCCCCAGCGGGCGGCGAGTTCGTCGTTGGTCGGCATCGCCACCGCGCCGCCCGGGCGTTCGCACACCAGGCCGGCCACGGCCAGCGCGAAGCGCACGTGGCGCTGCCAGTCCTCGAGGGCCGCCGGCCGGCCCTCCGCCAGCAGGCGCCGGACCAGCGCGGCCATCACGGAGTCGCCGGCGCCCGTCGCGTCGACGGCGGCCACCGACGGCGCGGGCAGCATCGCCGAGCCCTCCCCGGTCGCCACGTAGGCGCCCTTCGAGCCGCAGGTCACCACGACCGCCCGCGCGCCGGCCTCGAGGATGTGCTTCGCCGCCGTCGCCGGGGTCGCGCCGTCCCACAGCACCTCGGCGTCGGCGGAGCTCAGCTTCACCAGGTCCGCCGTCGCGAAGAACTCCTCGACGAGGTCGCGCAGTTCGTTCACCGCGGCGGCGTCGGGCAGCAGCTTCGGGCGCACGTTCGGGTCGAAAACCCGCAGCGGCCCCGGCACCGCCCAGGCCTTGCGGGCCGCGGCGCGGAACGGCTCGCGCATCAGGCAGATCGACCCGGTGTACACGACGTCGGCGCCGGCGATCACCGCGTCGTCGATGTCCTCGGGGCGCAGCAGGGCGTAGGACGGCGGCTCGCCGTAGAACTGGAAGGTCGGCTCGGCGCCGACGAACGTGGTCACCGCGAGGGTGGTCGGCACGCCCACCCGGGTCACGCCGGCGCTGTCGATTCCGGTCTCCCGCAGGAACGCGGCGATCCGGTCGCCGAGGGCGTCGTTGCCGAGCGAGCCGAGGTACCGCACGTCGCCGCCGAGCCGGGTGGCGCCGATCGCGACGTTCAGCGGCGCGCCGCCGATCGCCTGACGGTAGATCAGCTCGCCGTCGCGCTCGTCCTCCAGCAGGTCGACCAGAGCTTCCCCGAGCACCACCGCGTAGCCCATTCCGATCCCCCAAACGCACCGCATCCGTGTGTGCAGTCAGCCTTACGCCCGCGGCTCGAGAAAGCCAGCGCCTTGCAAATGCTCGCCCGTTTTGTCCTTATTTGGCATGATTCACCCATGCGCCTACCCCGGCTTGCCCTATCCTGTCTGCTCGTCGCCGTCCTCTCCGGCTGCACCGACGCCACCCCGAGCGGCGAACGGACCTACTCCCCGCCGCCGGGCTCCACCCCGTGGTTCGTCAGCGGCCCGCCCGGCTCGGCGCGCCCCTCGCCGAGCGCGTCCCGGGGCGGCCCCGACGCACCGCTGACCCAGGGCGTGGTCACCGGAACCTTCCTGCCGTACCCGCAGAGCACCATCGCGATCACCTACGACCCCAAGGTGGTCCCGCCGGGCTCGACGGCACAGGTCGTGATCAGCCGGACCGCGAGCGGAACCTGGGTGCGGCTCGCGGTCACCGGCATGGTGCCGCGCCGGGCGTACGGCGCGCACCTGCACCGCCAGCAGTGCACCTCGGTCCCGGCCGACGCCGGCCCGCACTACCAGCACGTGCCCGACCCGGCGGCCGCCGCGTCGCCGCCCTCGGTCGACCCGTCGTACGCGAACCCGCGCAACGAGATCTGGCTCGACTTCACCGCCGACGCCCACGGCGCCGCGACCGTCGCCACCGCCGTCAGGTGGCATCTCGACCAGATCGAGCCGCCCCGGTCGCTGATCGTGCACGCCCAGCCGACCAGCACCGCCGCGGGTACCGCCGGCACCGCCGGACCCCGGGTGGCATGCATGACGCTGGCCAGGCAGTGACGCCCGGGTGCTCTTGATCTTGGTCAGGCGGTAACGTCAGGGCGGGACCAGCGACGCCGCACTGACGACGGGAGGGCCATCATGGCCGAGCAGAACGAGGGCACGACCGCTCCGAAGACCGAGTCGCACGACCCGGACTTCCCCGAGGCGTTCCTGCAGTTCATGCGCACCGGCTGGCGCGACGACGCGCTGAACGTGACGCCCCGCCCGGAGGCGCCCAACTACGCCAAGCGCCGCGCCGCGCTCTCCGACGCCTTCCCCGGCGAGACGCTGATCATCCCGTCCGGCGGCGAGAAGGTGCGCGCCAACGACACCGACTACCCGTTCCGGCCCGGCAGCGACTTCGTCTACCTGACCGGCGACAGCGACCCGGACAGCGTGCTGGTCATGCGGCCCAGCGGCTCCGGGCACGACGCGGTGGTCTACAGCCGGCAGCGCTCCTCCAAGGAGACCGACGAGTTCTTCCGCAACCGCGACGGCGAGCTGTGGGTCGGCCGCCGGCACACCCTGCGCGAGAAGTCGACCGAGCTGGGCCTGGAGACCGCGCCCTACGGCGCGCTCGGCCAGGCGCTCGGCGAGTGCGCGCCGGCCCGCACCCGGGTGCTGCGCGGCCTGGCGCCGGTCGTCGACCGGGCCATCCTGGCCTACGAGCCCGACCCGCAGGTCCGCCGCGACCGCGCCCTCGCCTCGGTGATCTCCGAGCTCAAGCTGGTCAAGGACGAGTGGGAGATCGCGCAGCTGCAGGACGCGATCGACGCGACCGTCCGCGGCTTCGAGGACGTGGCCCGGATCCTGCCCGCCGACCGAAGCGTCAAGGAGCGGCTGCTCGAGGGCGTCTTCGGCCTGCGCGCCCGGGTCGACGGCAACGACATCGGCTACGGCAGCATCGTCGGCGCCGGCGCGCACGCGACGATCCTGCACTGGGTCCGCAACACCGGCGTCACCACCCCGGGCGAGCTGCTGCTGATGGACATGGGCGTCGAGGGACACACCTTCTACACCGCCGACGTGACGCGCACGGTCCCGGTCTCGGGCACCTTCACCCCGCTGCAGCGCCAGGTCTACGACATCGTGCACTCCTCGCAGCAGGCCGGCATGGACGCGATCAGGCCGGGCGTGAAGTTCCACGACGTGCACCTGGCGTGCATGCGGGTGCTGGCCGAGGGCCTGCACGACCTGGGCCTGCTGCCGGTCAGCGTGGACGAGGCGATGGACGAGAAGTCCACGGTGTACCGCCGCTGGACGCTGCACGGCTTCGGCCACATGCTCGGCATCGACGTGCACGACTGCTCGGCCGCCCGCAAGGAGACCTACCGCGACGGCGCGCTCGGCGAGGGCTACGTGCTGACGGTCGAGCCCGGTCTCTACTTCCAGCCCGAGGACGACCTGGTCCCGGAGGAGCTGCGCGGCGTCGGCGTCCGCATCGAGGACGACGTGCTGGTCACGGCCGACGGCTGCCGCAACCTGTCGGCGGGGCTGCCGCGCTCGTCCGCGGAGGTCGAGACCTGGCTGGCCGCGCAGCGCGAGGCCGGCCCGCGCCTGCCCGGCTAGGGCGTACCCGCTGGGCCCGGCTCGGGCCGCCATGATCCAGATGCGCCCTAGGGAACGTCCTGCTGGTCCTGCCGGGCCGGCAGGACCAGCGCCGTCGCCGCCCGGCGCTGGTCGCGCCCGATCAGGTCGGCCCGGGCCAGCAGCGGCAGCAGCCGGAAGGCCTGGTTGCGCATCCAGAGCTGCCCCCGGGTACGCGGCAGGACGCCGATGCCGCCGTCCGCCAGCGCCTGGTTGCGGGTGACGTAGTCGCGCATCCTCGCCTCGTAGGCCGCCGGCGTCCCGTTGCGCAGCTCACCCGCGAGGACGTAGGCGCCGGCGAGGGCGAGGCTGGTGCCCTGCCCGGTGAGAAACGAGGGCGCGTACGCCGCGTCGCCGACGAGCACGACCCGGCCGGCGACCCAGCCCGGCATCCGGATCTGGCTGACCGTGTCGAAGTAGACGTCGTCCGCCCCGGCCAGCGCGCCGAGCAGGCCGGGGACCTCGCCGCCCAGGCCCGCGAAGGCGCCGGCGACGAGGTCGGCGCGGCCGGTGGCGTCCCGGCCGGGCTCCGGCGTCGCGAACGCCAGCATGGCGTGCACCCAGGGCTGCTCGCCGACGGCGTAGATGGCGGCCAGCCGGCCCGGCGTGTTCTGCAGGATCCCCTCGTGCGACCAGCCTCCGGTGTTCGGCGCGGTGAAGCCGGCGAAGCAGCAGCCCAGGTAGCGGTGGTAGTCGCGCTCCGGCCCGAACGCCAGCCGGCGCGTGTTGGAGTGCAGGCCGTCGGCGCCGACCACATAGTCGAAGCTGCGCGGGCCGCCCCGCTCGAACGTGACGTCGACGCGGTCGTGGTGTGAGTCGAGGGTGGCGATCGAGTCGCCGAAGACGTACTCCACGTCGTCGCGGGTGCGGGCGTACAGGATCGAGGTCAGGTCGCCGCGGGGCAGCTCGACGTCGGTGCTGTCCCGCGTGCCGGTGATGTCGCCGGGCCGGAAGGCGGCGATCGTGCGCCCGGCCCCGTTGAGCACGCTGATCCGCGCGGTGTCGATGTGAGCGGCGCGCACCTGCGGGAGCACGCCCATGCGTTCGACCACGTCGACGGCGGTGCCGCGAATGTCGATGGGATAGCCGCCGCCGCGGATCAAGCCGGACTTCTCCACGACGGTGACGTCGAAGCCGTAGCGGTGCAGCCAGTAGGCGAGTGCGGGCCCGGCGACGCTGGCGCCGGAAATCAGAACGCTGGTCATACCCCCATGCTTGCTTACCGGTCGGCAAGTAGTCAACCGGTCGGTTAGTATGTAGACATGCCACGGCTGAACACCGACACCCGCGAAGAGGTCAAGACCGTCGCCCTGCGGCTGTTCTCCACCCGCGGCTTCGAGCAGACCAGTCTGCGCGAGATCGCCGAGGAGCTCGGCATCACCAAGGCGGCGCTCTATTACCACTTCGCCTCGAAGCACGACCTGCTCAGCGCGCTGATCACGCCGCTGGTGGAGGACCTTCAGGCGTTCTTCGCCGGCGCCGAGGCCAGGGCGCGGACCGACCAGCGCGGGGTGCTGGAGGACTACTTCGACATGTGCGCCCGGCACCGGCAGGTCTTCGCCGGGCTGCTGCGCGACGTCCAGGTGCTCAGCGAGCTGGACCTGGTCGCCACGATGATCCACTGGCGGAGCCGGCTCGACGCCATGCTGGTCGGCGACGACCCGGTGGACCGGGTACGCGCGGTCGTGGCCCTCGGCGGCCTACAGGACTGCGTGATCCTCTTCCCCGGAGACGCGGCCACCGCCGCGATCCGCACGCACGCGATCGACGCGGCCCTGCGCGCACTCACTCCACACCCGAGCGTCTAGGTTCTGCCCCGAGCAGCGGAACTGATCTTCGGGCTCGAAGGGCCGGCAGGACTCGCCGCGCTGGGAGCACCCTTCCCATCCACGCATAGTGAGCCATCTTCCACCCGGCCTCGGGCCCAGGGTGATTGCGTAGTCTGATGACCGGGCTCTGAGCTGGTGTTATGCGTGGTGAGTGGCCGATGTGGAGGCGATGGAGACGGGTGAGATCACTCGGGTGATCATGAAGTTCTCTACGCTTTACGACCGCTGAGGACCTCACCCGCCGATGGCATCTTCTCTCATTCCCGCACTGACCGTGACGGCACCTGCCGACTACACCACGACCACGCCTGTCACCGACGGTGAACGTGGTGGTCTGGTACTCGCGCTCGCTGCGGTTCCAGACCCTCGGGATCCGCGCGGCGTGCGGTATCCGCTGAGCGCGCTGCTCGCGGTGGCCGTGTGTGCGGTCCTGGCCGGGGCGTCGTTGTTCGCCGCGATCACCGACTGGCTACACGATCTCGACGAACAGATGCAGGCCCGGCTCGGGTTCACCCGCGGCATACCGGCAGGGACAACGATATGGCGGTTACCGACCCGCCTCGACGCGGCCCTGCTCACAGCGATTCTCGCCGACTGGCTGCGTACCCGCACCCCGGCGTCACCGCGCCCGCGCCGATACCGCATGGTGATCGCCGTCGACGGCAAAACCTTCCGAGGTTCCCGCGTCGACGGCCGCCAGATCCACCTGCTGTCCGCGCTGGACACCAGCACCGGCATCGTCCTGGCCCAAGTCACCATCGACGCCAAAAGCAACGAGATCCCCGCCTTCGGCCCGCTGCTCGACGCCGTCGAGGCCGTGCTCGGCACCCCCGGCGGCATCGGCTTCCCGCACGCGCAGCAGGCCGTCCGGATCACCCGCACCCGATCCGTCGCAGGCAAAACCAGCCGCGAAGCGGCCTACCTGACCGTCTCACTACCTGCCGGGCAGGCTCTGCCGGTCGACCTTCAGACCTGGATCCGCCGGCACTGGCACATCGAAAACCGCCTGCACCACGTCAAAGACGTGACATTCCGTGAAGACCAACACCAAGCCCGAACAGCCAACGGACCCGCCGTCATCGCGACCCTGCGTAACACCGCAATCGGCTGGCACCGAACCACCGGCGCCACCAACATCGCCCGCGCAACCCGACAAGCCAACCGCCGCTCACACGACCTCATCACCGCAGTAACCAGCAGTTACCCGACAACGCAATGACCCTGACCTGGCGGGCGGCGCCGGACGGGCCGATGCCGTGCAGTTGCTGCAGTTGGCTGCCGGTCGAGGCCGGCACATCCTCGCCGCCGGGGGAGATGACGTTTCGTATCCTCCGGGCCGGACTGGCGGGTGGTCGCGGTGACCAACCAGTCGACCCGCTATTGCCCCGGAGCCGGATTCGCGGGAAGCGTACTTCGAACAACGCGGTCGTCGTGGCCCAACCTCGGAGCCATGTCGTGATGGTGCGCAGCACCGTCGCTTCCAGCGAGTGGCTTGCCGGAACAGTGCACGCCGACGGCGCCGGTACGTCCAAAGAAGCTAGGTCTCCTGGCCCGGGCGCGCCAGGAGAGTGAGAACCAACGACCAGTCCGGACTGCGTGCGTTCAGGGCGACAGGCACGTGCTGTCGGGCAATTGACCTGCGGTCCAGGACTGGGAGCCTTCTCCATCGGCGAACAGTAGGACGCATTCTGCGCCGGCTGGGACGGCCAAGAGCAGGCTGCCTGCTGGTGCGGGATCATCGGGCCGCGCGGTCCGGATCACGGCCGTCGAATAGCCGGCCTTCTCGAGTGCCGCGCGGACCTGTCCGGCGGTAGGCGGCAATATCTCTACCGAGCACGCGTCGCCGGATTCGTCGATGTACTCGCACGGTCCTTCTCGACCTGGCGGAATGATCGAGTCGATACGCCCGCGTAGCTTGTCAGCATCGGTGCGTCGGATCGCCGGCACGGGCACGCGCCGGGCCAGGTCGGCGATGTACCTGTCGCAGTGCGGGTTGACCATCGACTCAACGCACATGATGCCTTGATTCCCCGGGGATCCGGCTACGGCCCCGGCTGTCGAGCTTGGGGTTGGACTCCGGGTGGGAGGTGCGGCCGCGTCTTCGTCGGATCCGTGCGACGCGACTATCGGTACGGTGACGGCACCGGCTGTCAGCAGGCCGATGGCGACCGCTGCGACCAGTCGTCGACGTGGGCTCGATGATGTGGCGCCGTCAACCCGGCCGGTGTCGATGGCGTTCACGGCGGTAGCCTAATGGTCGACTTCGAGATGGCGCGAGTTCCCGCCCGTCACCTGGCCACCGAGTTGACGGGGATCCCTGACCGCCACCTGCGTCGTCACGCTCGATCGCCCGCCTCCCGCGCCGGTCAGCATCTGAACTACCGATGACAATGTGCGTAGATTCGAAGCCGGTTATGCGAGGAATCTCGCCCGGTCAGTGAGGCTTTCCGAGTAACGGTCGTTGACGTTGTGTGACGCGATTTCAGGTGGTCCGGCCGTGTTCGATGTGCAGGATCACGGCAAACGGCGAGTTGCCCGACGTGACAGCCCTTGCCGCCTCGTACCGGGAACAGGTACCTGCCGTCACCGAGGTCGGACCGTCTCCTGCATTTCCAGCACTCGACGCCGGACGGAACCAGGTACCAGCCCCTTCGGTGGACCGGCCAGCTTCTCGAGGGCCTTCGCGGAGGGGCGCCCGCCACCACAGGCGTGGTCGCAGGCACCGGTGCGACCGGAGTTGGAACGGACGAGGGCGAGGGGGTGCCGGCGCGGAACCGCAAGCGGCGAGGCCGAACAGGACGGCAATGGCGGACATCCCGGATCGTGGCGGTCGAGACGCCGCCCGCGGGTTGCCGCCGAACGGAATTGTCAGGCGCGCGCCTCCAGCCGGGCGACCAGGCGGATGGGGAGGCGGCTGGCCCGGATCGGCACCCGGGTCACCGAGGCCGGCGCGAACGAGGCCCGGGCCGCGGCGGTCGCCCGGTACAGCGCGTACCGGGCGTCGTAGATCCACATCCGGCCGGTCGGGCGCAGCACCCGGTGCAGGTCGCCGATCCCGCCCGGCACGTCGTGCCAGTGGTGCTGGCTCAGCGACGACACCACCAGGTCGAATGTGTCGTCGGGGAACGGCAGGTGGGCCACGTCGGCGACGGTGAAGGTGACCGGGGTGTCGCCGGCGGCGCGGCGGGCGTACTCGATCATCTCGGCCGACAGGTCCACCGCGTCGACACGAAGGGAGGGAAACGCGTCCGCGATGGCCAGGGGTAGCCGGCCCGGGCCGGTGCCGACGTCGAGAATCCGGCTGCCGGGTGCGAGGCCCGCCGCCGCGATGTCGTCGAGGATCCGGGCGCGCAGCCGGGTCAGCAGGCGGCGGGTGTGCCGGTCGTAGCTGTCGGGGTGGGTGAAACCGCCGTGCACGTGGGGGGTCCTCATGGCAATCTCCGGACACTGCGTTCAATGTTGAACATCATGTTCGAGTATCGTTCTCTGCACCGGACCCGCGTCAACGACCAATGGCGGCGCATGGTCCGGCACCGCACAGAGTCCGGAAACTGTCCGGGAAGAGGGGCCATGGATAGACGGGTACGCCGCACTCGCCGCATGCTGCAGGACGCGCTCGTCGCGCTGATCGAGGAACGCGGCTACGAGCGGCTCACGGTGCAGGACGTGCTCGACCGCGCCGACGTCGGCCGGTCCACGTTCTACACCCACTTCCGCGACAAGGACGCGCTGTTCATGACGTGGTTCGACGGCCTGCGCGAGGACCTGCGCGGCGAGCTCGACGCCATGGCCGTCGGGCATCAGCCGCCGGGCACCACCCGGCCGCTCGGGGTGATCTTCGATCACGCGTACCGGAATCGGCGGGTCTATCGGGCGGTCTGCGGCCGCCAGGGCGGCAACGCCTTCACCCACCTGATGCAGCGGCTGCTCTTCGAGCTGCTGCACGAGCACCTGTGCGTGGCCGGGACCCGGCTGCCGGTCGAGATCGCGGCCGAGTACTACTCGGGCGCGCTGCTCAGCACGCTGCTGTGGTGGGTGCGGCAGGACTTTCCGTACCCGCCCGAGGAGCTGGCCGCGATGTGCCAGCTGCTGACCTCGCCGGGGGTGATGGCGAGCCTCACCCCCGCACCGCATATTCCGTGATGGTGAAGCAGGTCGGCTCTCCGGCGCCCTCCGAGACGTCGAAGGAGATCGCGACCGGGTGCCCGTCGGCCGGGTCGGCGCTCGTGGTCATCTCGCCGCCGTCGTCCGCGGCGTTCTGCGCCAGGTCGAGCAGGCCGCCGAGCGTCGGCAGCTCGACCTCCTCCTCGCCGGAGGCGGTCTTGCCGTCGATGCGCTCGATGCCCGCGACCGCGCCGCCCGTCACCGTGACCCGGTAGACGCCCTCCGACGGCCCGGTGCCGCAACGCCTGTCGACGACGTACGCGTAGTTCGCCGGCTCCTGCCAGGCGGGCGCCGACGCCGGGGTGGAGGCGCTGGGCGGCGTCGCGACCGGCTTGTCGTCGGTGCAGGCGGCGATCGCCGCGACAAGGGCGATGCCGCAGAACAGCCGGGCGAACCGCACGATGACCTCCGTTGCTCGGACCGCCGCCACCCGACGGCCGCGCCCATGCTCCCAGACCCGGTCAACAGCGCCTCGGCCACGCCACCCGCATGATCGAACCCGGCCGGTCAGCCGGGCAGGTCGGCGACGAAGACGGCCACCGAGCGGGCCGGAACCGTCAGCGTCCCCGCCGCTGCGGTGGCGGTGCGCAGCACCGGGTCGGCCGAGGCGAGCAGCTCCGGGTGCGGGGACAGCGTGACGGCCGCGAGCGACGGCACCTCCTGGATCGTCGCCTCCTCGGTCGCGTTGAAGACGACCACCGTGTGGCTCCAGCGCGGATCCAGGCCCTCGCCGTCCAGGCACATGACGATCACGCCCGGGCTCTCCGCCGGCCCGCCCAGCGGGAAGGTCAGCCGGCGCTGCACCTCGGCCGCGGTCGGCAGGCCGAACACCGGCGAAGCCCGGCGGACGCGCAGCAGTTCGGCGTAGCGGGCCGCGGTCAGGTCGATGATCTCCGCCGTCGGGACCAGCCCGGGGTCGGCGAGCAGCGGGCGGGCCCACGGCCACTTGTCCTCGTTGTCCGGCGCCGGCGGCAGCCCGATGCCGAAGCCGTTGCCGTCCGCGGCGCCCCAGCGCAGCTGGTTGAACCAGTCCCCCGAGTTGTAGGAGTTGCGGTCCAGCGACTTGGATCGCAGCCGCTCGGTGCCGAGCGCGACGAAGCCGACGCCCTGGCCGAGCACGACGATCGACAGCGCGAGCACCTGCATGCGGGCGCGGTCCAGCATCGGCAGCGACGGCGGGAGCTTGAACGCCATCGCGTCGTAGAGGATCTCGTTGTCGTGCGCGTCCACATAGGCGACGCACTCCCCCGGCGCGGCCGCGTAGCCGCTGGGTGAGCCGTTGTAGTCGATCTGGGCGCCGCTGTGCTCGATGCCGGTGTGCGTCACGAACCGGTACGTCGCCAGGCCGCCGGAGAGCCCCACCTTGATCCGGTCGTGCACGGACAGCGGCGTACGCGAGCCGAGCCCGGTCGCGAAGCCCCGCACCGACGGGTCGTCGCCGAACGAGCCGCCGCCGCGGACCGCGTCGCGCAGCCGGTCGTTGAACGTGCCGATGCCGGTGCCGGCCATGTTGACCTGTGTCGCCTGCACGAACCGCGAGTCGTACGCGATCTCGCCGAAGTTCCACCCCTCGCCGTACAGGAAGATGCCGGGGTCGAGGTGGTCGAGGGCGGCCCGGATCTCCAGGATGTTCGCGCGCGGGTGGTGGCCCATCAGGTCGAAGCGGAAGCCGTCGACCTTGTACTCCTTGGCCCAGGTGACGATCGAGTCGACGATCAGCCGGCCCATCATCAGGTGCTCCGGCGCCGTGTTGGAGCAGCACGTCGACTCGGCCACCGTGCCGTCGTCGAGCAGCCGGTGGTAGTAGCCGGGCACGATCCGGTCGAGCACGCTGAACGGCGCCAGCCCGTCGGCGGTCGTGTGGTTGTAGACGACGTCCATCACCACGCGCAGGCCCGCCTCGCTGAGCGCCGCGACCATCCGGCGGAATTCGAGGATGCGGGCGCTGCCGGACGGCTCGACGGCGAAGCTGCCCTCCGGCGTCGTGAAGTGCAGCGGGTCGTAACCCCAGTTGAAGCCGTCCCGGTCGGCGACGGCCATGATCGCCCGCTGCTGCTCGGGCGAGTCCGGCGGCAGCGCGGCCAGGTCGCATTTCGGTACGGCCTGGTCGGCGCGGCGGTCCGGCACCGTGGCGAAGTCGAACGCCGGCAGCAGGTGCACGTGGGTGAGCCCGGCGTCGGCGAGCATCCGCAGGTGCCGCATGCCGGCGGATTCGGCGTGGGTGAAGGCCAGGAAGGTGCCCCGTTCCTCGGCCGGCACCGTGGTGTCGGCGATGGAGAAGTCGCGGACGTGCACCTCGGAGATCTGCATCCGGGCCGGCGCCACGGCCGGCGGCTTGACCAGGCTCGCCCAGCCCGGCGGGGTCAGCTCCGGCGCGGACAGGTCGACGAGCTGGCTGTGCGTCGAGTCGACCGACAACGACAGCGAGTACGGATCGGTGACGCTGCTGGTCACGACGCGCTGCGCGGCCGGGTGCCAGACCTCGACCCGGAAGCGGTAGTAGCGCCCGGGCCATTCGCGCCGGCCGGCGATGGACCACACGCCGGTCGCCGCGTCCCGGTCCATCGCCATGAGCTCCGGCTCGTCGTCGCCGGGGGTGCGGGACAGCTCCAGCGAGACGGCGCGGGCGGTCGGCGCCCAGACCGAGATCGTCGACTGCTCCTCGTCCATGACCACGCCGAGCCCGGCGTCGGCCGCGCCCGCGTACAGGTCGTCGAGGACGCCGGGGAGCTGCACCGCGGTCAGGACCGTGACCCGGCCGCCGGCGTCGCGGCCCGCCACCAGGACCTGGCCGAGCAGCAGCTCGCCGAGGCCGGCGTCGTCGAGTTCGGGCACGGCGAAGGCGCGGTAGGAGCGCAGGTGCGGGAAGCGGCGGCTCTGCGCCCGGAACAGCCCGCCGGGGCGGGGCGTGAGCGGCAGCGTGGCGCCGGCCCCGGCCAGCTCGTCGCCGTCGCGGCGCAGGCCGCCGTCCGCGGCCGAGACCAGGTCGAACCGGTCGGCCAGGACGGCCAGGTGCGCCGGCAGGGCCAGCGTGGTGCGGTCGACGAAGACGGCCAGGGCGCGCGCCGGATCGAGCTCCGGGCCCAGCGAGCGCACGTCGGGCAGTACGGGCTCGATGGTGCCGTCGAGCATCCACACCTCCCGGGCCGAGGTCAGGTCGAGCCGCTGGTCGTCGTGCAGGTCCTTGACCTCGCCGCGGTGCAGGACGAAGCGCAGCCCGACGGCGTCCGGCCGCACCGGCACCCGGAACACGGCGCCGAAGGCGTCGAAGGCGACCGGCCCGAGCGGCGTGTTCCAGTCGGGCTTGCGGAAGGTGCCCTCCCAGGCGTGCAGGCCCCACCCGGCGTAGTCGCCGTCGGCGCGGCGGTAGTGGACGACGGCGGAACCCTCGTCCGGCGGCGACTCGCCGGTGAAGCCGGCCGCCGCGGCGCTCGGATAGACCTCGGGGTCGCCGGGCCGCAGCCAGATCTCGGGGGTGACCCCCGGATCGACGTGCCGGTCCTCGGCCACGTCCTTGGTTCCGGTGTGGTCGACCACCAGGAAGCCCACCTCGCGGGCCGAGTCGGCGACGCGCACCCAGGCGAACCGGCCGTAGGCGTCCTCGCCGGCGAACGGGTGGCCGCCGGGGAAGCCGGTGATCGCGCCCGGCGCGATGTCACCCCACGCGTGCAGCGACCAGTCGCCGTAGCTCTCGTCCTCGCGGGAGTAGTGCACCACCAGCCAGTGCGGCCGGCTCAACCTGGCGCGTACCGCCGGCGCGGCGATCTCGATCGTGGTCACCTGGACATGATCGCACCGGGGAACGCCGGTTTCGGCGCTCCCGGAGTGCCGCGGCACCCGGGTTGCGGGAAATAACAAGACGGACGTACGGTTTACGGAAGACGTGAACCCTGAGTTAGGCAAACCTAACCGGCGGGCAGCCGTCACCGGTGCGACAGACTGCTGAGTACTACTCACAGTCGCTGGGTGTGAAGGAGATGACGTGGCCAGCCTCGACACCTTTGGTGCGAAGAGCGAGCTACGCGTCGCAGACGCGAGCTACGAGATTTTCACGATCGACAAGGTCGACGGGCATGACCGCCTGCCGTACTCCTTGAAGATCCTGCTGGAGAACCTGCTCCGCACGGAGGACGGCGCGAACATCACCGCCGACCACATCCGCGCCCTCGGCGGCTGGGACCCCACCGCCGACCCGAGCGTGGAGATCCAGTTCACCCCCGCCCGGGTGCTGATGCAGGACTTCACCGGCGTCCCCTGCGTCGTCGACCTCGCCACCATGCGCGAGGCCGTCAACGACCTGGGCGGCGACCCGACCAAGGTCAACCCCCTCGCCCCCGCCGAGCTGGTCATCGACCACTCGGTGATCGCCGACCTGTTCGGCCGCGAGGACGCCTTCGCCCGCAACGTCGAGCTGGAGTACCAGCGCAATCGCGAGCGCTACCAGTTCCTGCGCTGGGGCCAGACCGCGTTCAACGAGTTCAAGGTCGTCCCGCCGGGCACCGGCATCGTGCACCAGGTCAACATCGAATACCTGGCCCGCACGATCATGGAGCGCAACGGGCAGGCGTACCCGGACACCGTCGTCGGCACCGACTCGCACACCACGATGGTCAACGGCCTCGGCGTGCTGGGCTGGGGCGTCGGCGGCATCGAGGCCGAGGCCGCGATGCTGGGCCAGCCGGTCAGCATGCTGATCCCGCGGGTCGTCGGCTTCAAGCTGAACGGCGAGCTCCCGGCCGGCACCACCGCGACCGACCTGGTGCTGACGATCACCGAGATGCTCCGCGAGCACGGCGTGGTCAGCAAGTTCGTCGAGTTCTACGGCCCCGGCGTCAGCGCCGTACCGCTGGCCAACCGCGCCACCATCGGCAACATGTCGCCGGAGTACGGCTCGACCGCCGCGATCTTCCCGATCGACGACGAGACGATCAAGTACCTCAAGCTGACCGGCCGCACCGAGGCGCAGGGCGCCCTGGTCGAGGCGTACGCGAAGCGCCAGGGCCTGTGGCACGACCCGGCCGGGGAGCCGAACTACTCCGAGCGCCTCGAGCTGGACCTGTCGACGATCGTGCCGTCGCTGGCCGGCCCGAAGCGCCCGCAGGACCGGGTGCCGCTGAGCGAGGCCAAGCCGATGTTCCGCGAGGTGCTCGGCAACTACGTGGACGTCGAGGGCCCGGCGGACGAGGCCAGCGCCGAGTCCTTCCCGGCCAGCGACCCGCCGGCGAACAGCACCGACTCCGACGTCGACAAGCCGCACCACCACCTGGTGAGCGCGGCGCGCGGCGCCGACGGCCGGCCCTCGAAGCCGACCCGGGTGGTCGGCGACGACGGCACCGAGTTCGTGCTGGACCACGGCGCGGTCGTCATCGCGGCGATCACGTCCTGCACCAACACCTCGAACCCGCAGGTCATGATCGGCGCGGCGCTGCTCGCCCGCAACGCCGTCGAGCGCGGCCTGAACCGCAAGCCGTGGGTCAAGACCACCCTCGCGCCGGGTTCCAAGGTCGTCATGGACTACTACGACCGGGCCGGCCTCACGCCCTACCTGGACAAGCTCGGCTTCAACCTGGTCGGCTACGGCTGCACCACCTGCATCGGCAACTCGGGCCCGCTGCCCGAGGCGATCTCGGCGGCCATCAACGAGGCCGACCTGACCGCGGTCTCGGTGCTCTCCGGCAACCGCAACTTCGAGGGCCGGATCAGCCCGGACATCAAGATGAACTACCTGGCCTCGCCGCCGCTGGTGGTCGCGTACGCGCTGGCCGGCACGATGGACCTGGACATCACGACGGAGCCGCTCGGCACCGGCTCGGACGGCAAGCCCGTCTACCTCGCTGACATCTGGCCCAGCGCCAAGGAGATCGACGACGTCGTCGCCTCGGCGATCGGCGCGACCGGCTTCAGCGCGGCCTACGCCGACGTCTTCGCCGGCGATGAGAAGTGGCAGTCGCTGCCGACGCCGGAGGGCAAGACGTTCGAGTGGGCCGAGGACTCGACCTACGTGCGGAAGCCCCCTTACTTCGAGGGCATGGCCGCGCAGCCGTCGCCGGTCACCGACATCGCCCGCGCGCGGGTGCTGGCGAAGCTCGGCGACTCGGTCACCACCGACCACATCTCGCCGGCCAGCTCGATCAAGGCGGACTCCCCCGCGGGCAAGTACCTCGCCGAGCACGGCGTGCCCCGGCACGAGTTCAACTCGTACGGCTCGCGCCGCGGCAACCACGAGGTGATGATCCGCGGCACGTTCGCGAACATCCGGCTGCGCAACCAGCTTGTCCCGGGCGTGGAGGGCGGCTTCACCGTCAACCACCTGAACGGCGAGCAGAGCACCATCTACGACGCCTCGGTCGCCTACAAGGAGGCCGGCGTGCCGCTGGTCATCCTCGCCGGCAAGGAGTACGGCTCCGGCTCGTCGCGTGACTGGGCGGCGAAGGGCACGATGCTGCTCGGCGTGCGCGCGGTCATCGCCGAGTCCTACGAGCGCATCCACCGCTCGAACCTGATCGGCATGGGCGTGCTGCCGCTGCAGTTCCCGCCGAAGTCGAACGCGGAGTCGCTCGGGCTCACCGGCACCGAGACCTTCTCCATCACCGGGGTGGAGGCGCTCAACGAGGGCGGCATCCCGTCGACGGTGAAGGTCCGCACGGACACCGGCGTGGAGTTCGACGCCGACGTCCGGATCGACACCCCGGGCGAGGCGGACTACTACCGCCACGGCGGCATCCTGCAGTACGTGCTGCGCAAGATGCTCGCGAGCTGATCACCTACGCGTGACCGACGCCCCGCCGCCCACCCGGGTGGCGGGGCGTCGTAGCTTTCCACAGCTGTGAGCCGGAGGAAAGATTCCGGAAACATGGATGTTGCACCCTGTGGTCATGGAGATCCTGCTGCTGGCCACCCGACCCGGCGCGGCTGCGGAGGATCGAGCCCTGCCGGCGCTCGATCTGCTGCGGCACACGCTGCGCGTCGGCACCTTCGACGTACAGGCACTGATGTCCGGCGCCGACCCCGACGTCGTCCTCGTGGACGCGCGGCGTGACCTGCTCGAGGCCCGTGACCTGTGCCGGCTGCTGCGCACGACGGGGTTGCGGGTTCCGCTGCTCGCCGTGGTCGAGGAGGCCGGACTGATCGCGATGGCCGCCGACTGGGGGCTGGACGACGTGCTGCTGACCAGCGCCGGTCCGGCCGAGGTCGAGGCCCGGCTCCGGCTGGCGTCCGCGCGGGTCGCCGGCGTCGCCGGGGGCACCAGCAGCGGCCTGGTCAACGCCGGGGAGCTCGCCATCGACCCGCACACGTACTCGGCGCGGCTCAAGGGGCGCCAGCTCGACCTCACGTACAAGGAGTTCGAGCTGCTGAAGTTCCTGGCCCAGCACCCGGGCCGGGTGTTCAGCCGCGACCAGTTGCTGCGCGAGGTGTGGGGCTTCGACTACTTCGGCGGCCACCGCACCGTCGATGTGCACGTGCGCCGGCTGCGGGCCAAGCTCGGCAGCGAGTACGAGTCGATGATCGGCACGGTCCGGCAGGTCGGCTACAAGCTGGTGCTTCCGCCGCAGCCGGCAAGCCGCATGCCGGCCCCCGAGTGGGACCCCATCGCACCCCGGGTCGCCGTGGAGCTGTAAAGACCGATTCCCCGCGGGTCCGGCTGCCACGCCCGGGTGGAGATCGACCGTAAGAACGGCGCGGCCCAGGTCTTCGCCCAGGAGCTGGATGCCGACGGCACGATC
>NZ_JBEZXZ010000072.1:0-39300 GCF_040638275.1 Actinoplanes sp. NPDC026623
CCCGGCGGGGCGCCCACCGCCCGGCTCGGCGGACCGCCGGCGGGCCGCAAGCAGGAGAAGCCGCGCCGCCGGGGACGGCGGTCGAACGTCGCCGACGCCTTCACCGGCGCCCGCCCGCAGACCGGCGGCGGCGCGGTCGGCGACTTCGACGCGTTCACCCCGGACGAGCAGCACGCGCCCGGCCAGCACCGGTCGTCGGAGGCACCGTGGTCGCCGGCCACGGATCCGCAGCCGTACGTGCCCGAGCCGGCGACCCGCCCGCTGCCGCCCGAGGCGCTGGAGAACCCCCGGCAGCCCCGCCCCACGGGCGGCCGGCTCGGGCGCGGTCTGCGCCCGTTCGCCCGGGGCCGGACCGCCGAGCCGCTGACCCCGGAGCCGACGGCGATCAGCGCGCCGCTGCCGCAGCCGGATCCGATCAGCGCGCCGCTGGCGGTCACCCCGGCCCCGCGGCAGAAGCCGGTCGTGGCGCAGCCCGCCGACGTGGTGCCGGACGGCAAGCCCCCGCACCGCAAGGACAAGGACTACGTCGACTGGGTCAGTGGCCTGGGCGAATAGCCGGCAACGCATAGTCGAACACCGATGGAATGACGTGTCGGGGATGTACCGCGGGCCCGCCCGCGGACTGACGATGTAGCTACGGCCCGGCGTAACGGGCCCTGACGCATCGGAGTCCGCCATGACCCCTGACGCACCCCACCCGTCCCTGCTCCGCCGCCTGCTGTCGACGATCGCGATCGCCTTCGCGCTCGCCACCGCCGGCCTGATCGCCCCCGCCGTGGTCGCGCCGGCCCATACCGCGGCCGCCGAGGCGGCGGTCTACTCGACCTGCACGCTGTCGCGCTGCTCGGCCGCCCGCACGGCGCGGACCGGCTGGAGCTCGCTGGGCTGGCCGACCAGCAGCGGCTGGTACAGCTGGCCGTACGGGCAGTACAACTACACCGGCGGCACGTTCCAGAACCGCGAGCGGCAGTTGCCGCTCAACGCCACCTACAGCGAGTACGACGTCTATCCCCGGGCCCGTGGCGCGGCGCGGGACGCGTACCGGATCGTGGTGAACCGGTCCACAAGGGAGACCTGGTTCACCCCCGACCACTATGTGAACTTCTACAAGCTCTGAGTCGTCGACGTGACCGGGAGGTACACGCGACCTCCCGCGTTCACGAACTCGTCGCTCTTGGCCTTCATGCCCTGTGCCGCGTACTCCTTGAGCTCCTGACTGATCTTCATCGAGCAGAACTTGGGCCCGCACATCGAGCAGAAGTGCGCGGTCTTGGCGGGCGCCGCCGGCAGCGTGGCGTCGTGGTAGGCCCGCGCGGTGTCCGGGTCGAGCGCCAGGTTGAACTGGTCCTCCCAGCGGAACTCGAACCGGGCCTTGGAGAGCGCGTTGTCCCAGTCCTGCGCGCCCGGGTGGCCCTTGGCCAGGTCGGCGGCGTGCGCGGCGATCTTGTACGCGATCACCCCCGCCTTGACGTCGTCCCGGTCCGGCAGCCCGAGGTGCTCCTTGGGCGTGACGTAGCAGAGCATCGCGGTGCCGAACATGCCGATCATCGCGGCGCCGATCGCCGACGTGATGTGGTCGTACGCGGGCGCGATGTCCGTCGTCAGCGGACCGAGCGTGTAGAACGGCGCGCCGGAGCACAGCTCCTGCTGCAGATCAACATTCTCCTTGATCTTGTGCATGGGCACGTGGCCCGGCCCCTCGATCATGACCTGCACGCCGTGTTCCCAGGCGATGTGGGTGAGCTCCCCCAGGGTCCGCAGCTCCGCGAACTGCGCCTCGTCGTTGGCGTCCGCGATCGAACCCGGCCGCAGGCCGTCGCCGAGCGAGAAGGTGACGTCGTAGCGGGCCAGGATCTCGCAGAGCTCGGCGAAGTTCGTGTAGAGGAAGTTCTCGGTGTGGTGCGCGAGGCACCAGGCCGCCATGATCGAGCCGCCGCGCGACACGATCCCGGTCACCCGGTCCACCGCCAGCGGCACGTACGGCAGCAGCACCCCGGCGTGCACGGTCATGTAGTCGACGCCCTGCTCGGCCTGCTCGATCACGGTCTCCCGGAAGATCTCCCAGGTCAGCTTGACCGGGTCGCCGTCGACCTTTTCGAGGGCCTGGTAGATCGGCACCGTCCCGATCGGCACGGCCGAGTTGCGGACGATCGACTCCCGCGTCTCGTGGATCCGCTTGCCGGTCGACAGGTCCATCACGGTGTCGGCGCCCCACTTGGTCGCCCAGGTGAGCTTGTCGACCTCCTCGGCGATCGAGGAGGTGACCGCGGACGTGCCGATGTTGGCGTTGACCTTCACCAGGAACCGGGCGCCGATGATCATCGGCTCGATCTCCGGGTGGTTGATGTTGGCCGGCAGCACGGCCCGGCCGGCCGCGATCTCCTCGCGGACCACCTCGGGCTCGACGCCCTCGCGGATCGCGACGAACTCCATCTCGGCGGTGACGATCCCGGCCCGCGCGTACGCGAGCTGGGTGGGCCGTTCCCCCGCCAGCGGCGTGCCGGCGCCGGCGACCGGCGCGACGTCGCCGCGCTCGGCGATCCAGGCTCCGCGCAGCGGCGGCAGCCCGACGGCGGGATCGCTGCCCGGCCCGGACGTGTCGTACAGCCGCACCGGCGGGTTGTCGCCGGCAAGTTCGACCTCCGCGAACGGCACCCGCAGGTCCGGCCGGGATCCCTCGACGTACACCTTGCGCCTCATGTTTCCTCCCCAATCGTGACAAACAGGGTGTCGGTCGACCGCACGGGATCGCGCGAGCGCCGGATCGACCCCTCAGACGAAGTGGTGCAGCGGACCCGGCCCCCGGCCGAGCTTCCAGTCGCGGCCGCCGGTGAGCGCCCGGGCGACGTACTTCTTGGCGAAGTGCACCGCGGCGACGACGTCGTCGCCGAGGGCCAGCCGGGCCGCGATCGCGGACGAGAACGTG
This sequence comes from Actinoplanes sp. NPDC026623, assembly GCF_040638275.1. Taxonomy (NCBI): domain Bacteria; kingdom Bacillati; phylum Actinomycetota; class Actinomycetes; order Micromonosporales; family Micromonosporaceae; genus Actinoplanes; species Actinoplanes sp. NPDC026623. The sequence goes on from NZ_JBEZXZ010000072.1 coordinate 2,927, forward strand.
CAGCCCGAGCCGTGATTGTTGGCGGTCGGCACGGGCTCGCCGAACAGCACGACCGTGCGCCCGTCGTGGTGCAGCACGTCGACCGCCAGTTCGCTGCCGGTCACCACCACGGCATCCGGCCCGCGGGCCGCAAGCTCCGCGGCCGCCTCGGCCATCTCCTCGGCCGTGCCCACCTCCCGGCCGAGCAGCGCGCCGGCCTCGTGCCGGTTCGGCGTCAGGACCCGGGCGTACGCGACCAGCGGCTCGACGGCCGCAACCCCGGCGAGCCGGCTGCCGCTGGTGGCCACGAGCACCGGGTCCACCACGAGTCCCGGCAGCTCGGCGGCGCGGCCGGCGAGCAGGGCGGCGACGGCCGGGTCCCCGATCATGCCGACCTTCACGGCCGCGACGGTGAAGTCCTCGAGCACCGCGTCGAGCTGCGCGGCGACCACGTCGGCGGGCACGGGGTGGATCGCGGTGACACCGAGCGTGTGCTGCGCGGTGACCGCGGTGAGCACCGAGACGCCGTAGACGCCGAGCGCCGCGAAGGTCTTCAGGTCGGCCTGGATTCCCGCGCCCGCACCGGAATCCGAGCCGGCGATGGTCAGCACCACGGTCGGCGTCATGCTCGAACCTCCGTCGCCGCGGCGAGTTCCCGGGTGACCGACTCCGGATCGGCCGCCCGCATCACGGCACCGAGCACCGCCACCCCGGCCGCCCCCGCCGAGCGGCACTCGGCGACCCGGGCGGGCGAGTCGATCCCGCCGAGCGCCAGCCACGGCACGTCGCCGGCGAGCTCCGCGGCCCGCGCCGGGCCCAGGGCCGGGCCGTATCCGGGCTTGGTGGCCGTGGGGTAGACGGGCGAAAGTGTCACGTAGTCCTCGGTGGACAGTCGCGGCGCGCCGTGGCAGGAACGACCGACGATCCCGGCGTCCGGCGGCACGGGATCGGTCCGCGACAGGTGCACGGCGTCGCCGCCCAGCGGATCCGGCCCGGCCACCACGAGCCGCCCCGGCGGCACCACGGCCCGCAGTTCCGCCGCGAGCGCGTATCTCTCGGCGTACCCGAGATCCCTCTCGCGGAGCACGACCCACGCCGCGCCGCCGCGGACCGCGGCCGCGACCACCTCGACGAGCGGCCGCGCCGGGAGCCGGCGATCGGTGAGCACGACGACGCCGGACGGGATCACCACGCCGGGCGCCCCTCGTCCGAAGTGGACGCGAGCGCGTGATAGCGCCGCGGAATCCGCCCGGCGCCGAACGCCAGCCGCCCGGCCTCGACCGCGTGCCGCATCGCGGCGGCCATCCGCGCCGGATCCTCGGCCCGGGTGACGGCGCTCGCGACCAGCACCGCGTCGCAGCCCAGCTCCATCGCCAGCGCGGCGTCCGAGGCGGTACCGATGCCCGCGTCCAGGATCACCGGCACGTCGACGCTGTCCCGGATGAGCCGGATGTGGTGCGGGTTGGAGATGCCCAGCCCGGAACCGATCGGTGCGCCCGCCGGCATCACCGCCGCGCACCCGACGTCGGCGAGCCGCCGGGCCAGGATCGGGTCGTCGCTGGTGTAGGGCAGCACCTGAAACCCGTCCGCCACCAGCGTTTCCGCCGCCCGCAGCAGCTCGACCCCGTCCGGCAGCAGGGTGCGCTCGTCGCCGATGACCTCGAGCTTCACCAGGTCGGTCTCGAAGGCCTCCCGGGCCAGGTGCGCGGCCTTCACCGCGTCGGCGGCGGTGTAGCAGCCGGCGGTGTTGGGCAGGATCCGCATGCCGAGCCGGTCGAGCATCGGCAGCAGCCCGGGCCCGGCGGCGTCGACCCGGCGCAGCGCGACGGTCACCATCTCGGTGCCCGAGGCGACGACGGCGGCCTCGAGCGCGGCCAGGCTCTCCACGCCGCCGGTACCCATGATCAGGCGGGATTCGCCGAACACGTCAGCCCCCCTGCGCCGCGGTGAGCACCTCGACGCGGTCGCCGTCGCGCAGCGGCGCGCCGGGCCACGCGGAGCGCGGCACGACCTCGCCGTTGACCGCGACCGCGACACCCCGTCGCGCCTCGGTCAGCTGCGCGACCAGCGCCGCGACGTCGGCGACCTCGACGTCGCGCTCGGCCCCGTTGACGATGATCCTCATGCGAACCTCCCCGGCGCGAACGCGTCCAGCATCGGATCGGCCTTCCCGGTCGCCACCAGCTCGGCGATCAGGTCGGCGGTGACGGGCGCGAGCAGCACCCCGTTGCGGTGATGCCCGGCGGCGACGATCGGGCCGCCCGCGTGCACGCCGAGCAGCGGCGCGTTGTCGGGGGTCGCCGGCCGGTGCCGCACCACGGTCTCGGTCAGCTCGCACTCGCCCAGCTCGGGCACCAGGTCGGTGGCGGCCCGCAGCAGCTCGAGCACCTGCCCGGCGGTGACCGTGCTGTCGCGGCGCTCCTCCTGGGTGGCGCCGACGATGACCTCGCCGTCCGCGCGCGGCACCAGGTAGACGTGCCGCCCGTCGGCCCACCCGCTGACCACGTGCCGCAGCAGGCCGGGCTCGCCCCGCAGCCGCAGCACGAGCCCCTTCACCGGCCGCACCGGCAGCCCGGTCAGCGCGGCGGTCCCGAATCCGGCCGCGACCACCACCGGCACGCCGGCCGGCAGGACGTCCACCCGGCGCCGGACCACGGCTCGCCCCAGGACCGCGCGCAGCGCGGCGACCACCCGGCGCGGATCGACCTGACGATCGTCGGGCGCGTGCGCGCCGCCCCGCAGCCGCGGCGAGAGCGCCGGCTCCAGGTCGCGCAGCGCGCTGGGCCCGAGCGGGCTGACCCCCAACCCCAGATTCCGCCGGTACGCCCAGAGCCGCTGAGCCTCGGCGAGGTCGTCCGCGCCGAGCGCGACGGTCAACGTGCCCGTACGGTCGTAGCCGACGTCGATCCCGGAGCCCCGGCCCAGCTCGGCGGCGAATCCGGGCCATCGCCCCGCGGACTCGACCAGGAGTTCGGTGAGCGCCTCCTGCCCGAAGCCGGCCTCTCCGGCCGGCGCCAGCATCCCCGCGGCGGCGTACCATGCCCCGTCGTCGTCGTCGCCGCCGTCGTCGTGGACGGTCACGGCCAGGCCGCGCTGCGCGCACCGCCAGGCGATCGAGAGCCCGATGATGCCGCCACCGACGACCACCACCTCGGTCGCGCTCATCCGAGCGCCTCGAGCAGTTCCCCGGTGGCCCGCCCGGGATCCGCGGCGTTCGCGACCGCGCCGACGACGGCCACCGCGGCGGCTCCCGCGGCGATCAACTCGCCCGCGTTCGCGGCCGTGACCCCGCCGATGGCGACGATCGGGGTGTCCGGGACGGCGGCGGCGACCGCGCCGATGACGGCCGGGCCCAGCGGATCCGGCAGCCCGGTCTTGGTCGTGGTCGCGAAGGCCGGCCCCACGCCCAGGTACGACGCGCCGGCCCGCCGGGCCGCGCGGGCGGCGGCCGCGTCACGGCAGGTGGCACCGAGCACGCCGGCGGGACCGAGGATCCGGCGGGCCGCCGCGACCGGAAGGTCGGCGGCGCCGACGTGCCCGCCGTCCGCCCCGACCGCCAGCGCGACGTGCAGGCGGTCGTTGACCAGGCACAACACGCCGTCCGGCCGGCACAGCTCCAGCACGGCGTCGGCCAGGTCGTAGGCGTCCCGGTCGCTGACGTCGTCCTCGACGCGGACCTGGATCGCCAGCCGCCCGCTCGCACCTAGGCTGCGCGCCGCGGCGACCGCGGCGGCGACGACGGCCAGCGGCTCCCGCCCGTGACGGGCGTCCGTGATCACATGAAGATGCGGGAAAGCGGGGCCCACAACACGCTCCTCCCTGCGCCGGCATGACCCGGATCAGGTTCGACGGTCGGGGGCCGCGACAGCCCCCCTCTCAGCCCGGTGCACCGGACTCCCGTGGGGTTGGTTCCGCGGAGACCGTAACCCCGCACCCCGCCGCCCGTAAACCCCCCTCGTCACTCCACAGTGGGTGGCCGTACCACCCCGGAGAGCGCACAGGCTGGCCTTTCGGCCCCGAAACCGCCCGCCTCATCCACCCATGATCAACATGGTGACGGGCGTCACCGCGGTCAGCGGACGTCCCAGACCGGTTCCGGGGTCTCCACGACCTCGCCGTCGCCCTGGAAGAGCACGAACCTGTCGAAACCCCGGGTGAACCAGCGGTCATGGGTCACCGCGATCACCGTGCCCTCGAACGCCTGCAGGCCCTCCTCGAGCGCCTCCGCCGAGGCCAGGTCCAGGTTGTCCGTCGGCTCGTCCAGCAGCAGCACGGTCGCGCCGGAGAGCTCGAGCAGCAGCACCAGGAACCGGGCCTGCTGGCCGCCCGAGAGGGTGCCGAAGACCTGGTCGCCCTGCGCCGCGAGTTCGTAGCGGTTGAGCGCCTTCATCGCGCCCGCCCGGTCCATGCCGCTGCGGTGGTCGTCGCCGCGCCAGAGGATCTCCACCAGGGTGCGTTTCAGCAGCTCCGGGCGGTCGTGCGTCTGCGAGAAGTGGCCGGGCCGCACCCGCGCGCCGAGCCGGGCCACGCCGTTGTGCGCCACGTGGGCCAGCGGCGCGCCGTCGACCGGCTTGTTGTCCACATCGGGCGAGGTGCCGCCGGCCGCGAGCAGCCGCAGGAAGTGGCTCTTGCCGGTGCCGTTGGCGCCGAGCACCGCGACCCGGTCCCCATACCAGATCTCCAGGTCGAACGGGAACGTCAGGTTCTCCAGCTCGAGGCCGGTGCACACCACCGCCCGTTTGCCCGTACGCCCGCCGCGCAGGTTCATCCGCAGCGACTGCTCCTTGGGCGGCACCGGCGGCGGGCCGGCCTCCTCGAACTTGCGCAGGCGGGTCTGCGCCGCCTGATAACGCGACGCCAGCCCGTCGTTGTATGCGGCCTTGTTCTTCAGGGTGAAGACAAGCTCGCGCAGCTTCTCGTGCTCCTCTTCCCAGCGCCGGCGCAGCTCGAGCAGGCGCTCGTGACGGCCTGCGCGCGCCTCGTGCCAGGAGGCGAAACCGCCCGGATGCGTCCACGCGCCGCCGCCCTCGACGGCGACGACCCGGCCCGCGGTCTGCGCCAGCAGCTCCCGATCGTGCGAAACGTAGAGCACCGACTTCGGCGAGTCCCGCAGCCGGGCCTCCAGCCAGCGCTTGCCGGGCACGTCGAGAAAGTTGTCCGGCTCGTCGAGCAGCAGCACCTCGTCGCCGCCGCGCAGCAGCAGGTCGAGGGCGAAACGCTTCTGCTGACCGCCGGAGAGTGTCCGCACCGGACGGTGGCGGACCTCGTCCCACGGCTTGCCGAGAATGCCGACGGCGACGACGTCGAAGAGCACCTCCGCGTCGTAGCCACCGGCCTCGCCCCAGCCGGCGATCGCATTCGCGTACGCGATCTGGGCCTTTTCCGCGTCGGGATGGGCGTCGAGCGCGGCCTGCGCGGCGGCGAGCACCGCGCCGGCCGCCCGCAGCGGCGGCGCGGCCAGCGACAGGGCCAGGTCCTCGAGGGTGCGGTCATCGCCGATCATGCCGATGAACTGCCGCATCACCCCGAGCCCGCCGGTGCGCGCGATGGTGCCGACGGGCGTGGGCGTGTCCCCGGCGACCATCCGCAGCAGCGTGGTCTTGCCGGCGCCGTTCGGCCCGACCAGCGCCACCTTCGCGCCCTCGCCGACCCGGAACGACACGTCGGAGAAGAGCTCGCGGCCATCCGGCAGCACGAATCCGACGCCTGAGACATCTACGTAACCCACGCGAGCATCCTCCCCGACAACGAGCGGCAGGTCAGTCGGTTTTCCGGGTCACCCGCAGCACCCGGAACCCGCGCTGGCTCGCCGTACGCGTCACGTCCCAGCCGAGCGAGGTCAGCCAGGTGTGCAGCGAATCACCGCCGAGGTTCCGGTTGATCACGAGCCAGCCGACGCCGCCGGGCTTCAGCCGGGGCAGCCAGCGCTCCAGCAGGGCGCGCAGCTCGGCCTTGCCCACGTGGGTCGGCGGGTTGCTCCAGATCTCGTCGAACGCCACGTCCCCGGGGACGTCGTCGGGCGCCGCGACGTGCACCCGGCCGGCGAGGCCGAGCGCGGCGGCGTTCTCCACCGTGAGGTCGCGGGCCCGGGCGTTGACGTCGATCGCCCACACGGTCGCCGCCGGCGCCTCGGTCGCGAGCACGCACGCGATCGGGCCGTAGCCGCATCCGAGGTCGAGGAAGGTGCCGCCGGCGGCGGCCGTCGGCAGGCCGGCCTTGCGCAGCAGCACGGCGGTGCCGGGGTCGAGACGCCCGGCGGAGAACACCCCGGCCGCGACCACGAGGTCATAGGCGCGCCCGGCGGCGGTGAACTCGATGCGGCTCCGTTTCCCGGGCGCGGCGGGTTCGGCGCTGAAGTAATGATCGGCGGTCACAACGCCCATCCTCCCCCACCGCCGGGACGCAACGACGCGAGGCCACCGGGGGTGCCGCACAGTCTGTGCGTTCATCGATCACGGTGCGCTCCTACCGTGACCTGCATGCCTGGCGAACCGCACACCCGCTCCGCACACCGCGCGAAGCCGGAGGGCGGCCTCGCGGTGCTGACGCGCCAGGCGCTGGCCGGACCGGCCCTCGCCCGGCAGGCGCTCGCCCGGCAGGGCCTGACCCGACAGGCCCCGCCGCAACACCGCCAGGCCCGCGCCGCGAGGCCCGCCGCCAGGGCGCACGCCGCCCCGACGCAGCGGTCGCGGCGCGGGCCCTGGCGGCGCGCCACGGGCCGGCCGCAGGAGGCGCAGCGGGCGCTGCAGACGCTGATGAGCGGGCTGGGCGCCGCGATCATCGTGTCGATCGTCGGGCTGAGCGCGTTCTTCATCATCGCCGACGAGCGGCACGGGTTCGACGACTCCGCGGCCCCGCCGGCGGTCTCGGCGGCGGCGATCGGCTCGCGCGAGCTGGACGCCAGGCCGCTGAGCCAGGGCGAGGTGTTCCCGCAGCAGGAGATCCGGCTGGTGTCGGGCGCGGCGCCCTACCGGGTCACGATGACCCACATCGACACCGACTGCCCCGTCGCCACCATCGGCGAGCTGGGCGCCCTGCTCCGCGAGCACGGCTGCAGCCAGGTGGTCCGGGCCGGCCTCACCGCGCCGTTCGGCGGCTATCAGGTCACCGCGGGCGTCTTCAACCTCGCCGAGGAGTCCGGGGCGGCGCTGGTCGCGGACGAGACCGGCCCGCTGGTCGAGAACGGCCGGGGCAGCTTCGCCGCCATGGGCGGGCTCGCGAGCGATCCGCTCGCGGAGCCGATGGCCCAGGTCGGCTGGCACCCCCGCGGCCACTTCCTGCTCTACTGCGTGATCGCCCGCCCGGACGGCCGGCTCGTCGCCGACGACGACCCGTACGCGGAACGGATCACCGCCGACCTGATCGGGCGGTACCTGGACGAGACGATCATCGGAAACCGGGCCGGGCAGCCCTGAGGCACCCCGCTCAGGCGCGCAGACGCCGGGTGGCCTCGGCCCGGTCCGCGTAGTCCGACTCGTCCGGATAGCCGACCGCGATCAGCGTCAGCCCGTGCGCGGGCGCCACGGTGACCTCGCTCGACCGTTCCCGCAGCGTCAGCAGCCGCGCCGGCCAGGACGCGTCCCGCCGCCCGTCGCCCACGGTCAGCATGGCCCCGACCAGGCTGCGCACCATGGCCTGGCAGAACGCGTCGGCCTGCACGGTGGCGACCGCGACCCCGTCGTCCTCGCGCCGCCAGTCGAGCCGGGTGATGGCCCGCACGGTGGTGGCGTGCTCCTTGCGCTTGCAGAACGCGGCGAAGTCGTGCAGCCCGACGAGCCCGGCCGCGGCCTCCCGCAGCCGGTCGAGGTCCAGCGGCCGCACCCACCAGAGGGTGTCGTAGCGGCGCAGCGGCTCGGGCCCGGAAACGGTGTCGGCGACCCGGTACTCGTAGCGCCGGAAGGTGGCGGAGAACCGGGCGTCGAAGGTGGACGGCACGGGCGTCACGGCACGCACCCGGGCATCCGGCGGCATGAGCGCGGCCAGCCGCCGCAGCAGCGAACCCTCCAGGGTCGACCAGGCGGCCGCCGGCAGCTCGATGTGGCAGACCTGTCCGGTCGCGTGCACCCCGGCGTCGGTGCGCCCGGCCACGGTCAGGCCCAGCGGGACGTCCGGGCCGACGAGCCGCTCGAGCGCCTCGACGAGCACCCCGGCGACGGTGCGCCGGCTCGGCTGCACGGCCCAGCCCGAGAACTCCCGGCCGTCGTAGGAGACGTCCAGGCGCAGTCGCGTCGTTTCGTCCATGTCGACCTTTCACCCGCAAAGTTCGTGGACAAGGTAGCCGTACAAAAGGAAGACCCGGCACCCCCACCAGGGGTGCCGGGCCTCACAACCTTGCGAAGGATCAGGCCTTGGCGTCGGTGTCGTCGCCCTCGGCCTGGTCGCCCTTGTCACCGGCGACGTCGGACTCGGTCGAGTTGGCGGGGGTCTCGTCCTCGCGGGCGAGCGCCTCGACCTTGTCCTGCTGCGCGGCGGCCTTGCGGGCAGCCTTCTTGGCCGGCGCCGTGGTGGCCGCGACCTGCAGCTCCTCGACCAGCTCGATGACGGCCATCGGAGCGGCGTCACCCTTGCGCGGGCCGGTCTTGGTGATCCGGGTGTAGCCACCCGGCCGGTTGCCGTACCGCGGCGCGATCTGCTCGAACAGGGCGTACACGACGTCCTTGTCCTTGACCACGGTCAGCACCCGGCGGCGGGAGTGCAGGTCACCGCGCTTGGCCTTGGTGATCAGCTGCTCCGCCAGGGGGCGCAGGCGCTTGGCCTTGGTCTCGGTGGTCTTGATCTTCCCGTGCCGGAAGAGCTCCGTGGCCAGGTTGGCCAGCAGCAGCTTCTCGTGCGCCGGGCTGCCGCCGAGGCGGGGACCCTTGGTGGGCGTGGGCATTTGTTGCTCCTTCGAGGAATTTACCTTGCAGTGCGGCGGAGCCGCCTACAGCTGCTCGGTCTCGCGGTAGTCGTCGGTGTCGTAGTCCACGTCGCCGAACGAGTCGACCACGTGCGCCGGGTCGAAGGACGGTGCACTGTCCTTCAGGCCCAGGCCCATTCCGGCGAGCTTCATCTTGACCTCGTCGATCGACTTCTGACCGAAATTCCTTATATCCAGAAGGTCGGCCTCCGTCCGCCCGATCAGCTCACCGACGGTGTTGATGCCCTCGCGCTTGAGGCAGTTGTAAGACCGGACGGTGAGGTCCAGTTCCTCGATCGGCAGGGCCAGGTCGGCGGCCAGCTGAGCGTCCTGCGGGGACGGCCCGATGTCGATGCCCTCGGCGGTCTCGTCCAGCTCGCGGCAGAGGCCGAACAGCTCGACGAGGGTCGAGCCGGCCGACGCCAGCGCGGTGCGGGGCGAGATCGACGCCTTCGACTCGACGTCGATGATCAAGCGGTCGAAGTCGGTGCGCTGCTCGACACGGGTCGCCTCGACGCGGTAGGTCACCTTCATGACCGGCGAGTAGATCGAGTCGACCGGGATGCGGCCGATCTCGGCACCGGCGTTCTTGTTCTGCGCGGCCGTGACGTAGCCACGACCCCGCTCGACGGTGAGCTCCATGTCGAGCCGGCCCTTGCTGTTGAGCGTGGCCAGCTTCAGGTCGGGGTTGTGCACGGAGACGCCGGCCGGGGGCTGGATGTCACCGGCGGTGACGTCGCCCGGGCCCTGCTTGCGCAGGTACATGCTGACGGGCTCGTCGTGCTCGGAGCTAACGGTCAGCTCCTTGACGTTCATGACGAGCTCGACCACGTCCTCCTTGACACCGGGGATGGTGGTGAACTCGTGCAGCACGCCGTCGATCTTGATGCTGGTGACCGCCGCGCCCGGGATGGACGACAGCAGGGTCCGGCGCAGCGAGTTGCCGAGGGTGTAGCCGAAGCCCGGCTCCAGGGGCTCGATGGTGAACCGGGAGCGGGTCTCGCTGAGCGACTCTTCCGAGAGGCTCGGGCGCTGGCTGATGAGCACGCGATTCTTCTTTCGTTCGGGGCGTCCGCTATATGACGCCCGTCCTGTGGTGGTGCGGTTCCGGCGTCCTCCCGCGCGGGGGGACGCCGGAACCTGAGCGCTACTTGGAGTAGAGCTCCACGATCAACTGCTCCTGGACCTGCGTGTCGATGACCTGCCGGGCCGGAAGCGAGTGGATCAGGATCTTCATCTCGCTCGGGATCGGCTCCAGCCACGCCGGAACGCCGCGGGAACCCGACTGCGCCTGCGCGACGACGAACGGCGTCATCTCGCGGGACTTCTCCCGGACCTGGACGATGTCGTGGTCCTTCACCCGGTAGGACGGGATGTCGACCTTGACGCCGTTGACCAGCATGTGGCCGTGCTTGACCAGCTGACGGGCCATGTCGCGGGACGCGGCGTAGCCGGCCCGGTAGACCACGTTGTCGAGACGCGACTCGAGGATCTGCAGCAGCACCTCACCGGTCTTGCCGGGCTTGGTGACAGCCTCCTCGTAGTAACCGCGGAACTGCTTCTCGAGCACGCCGTAGGTGCGGCGGGCCTTCTGCTTCTCGCGGTGCTGGAGGAGGTACTCGGTCTCCTTGGTCCGGCCGCGACCGTGCTGCCCGGGCGGGAACGGCCGGGACTCGAACGGGCACTTCGGGCCATCGCACTTGCTGCCCTTGAGGAACAGCTTCATCTTCTCGCGGCGGCAGCGCTTGCAGTCCGCCCCTGTGTAACGAGCCATGCTTCGATCTCTCCCTTAGACCCGGCGACGCTTAGGCGGACGGCAACCGTTGTGCGGCTGGGGCGTGACGTCGGAGATCTGGCCGACCTCGAGGCCTGCGGCCTGCAGCGAACGGATGGCGGTCTCCCGGCCGGAACCGGGGCCCTTGACGAACACGTCGACCTTGCGCATGCCGTGCTCCATGGCCCGGCGTGCGGCAGCCTCGGCGGCCAGCTGCGCGGCGAACGGAGTCGACTTGCGGGAGCCCTTGAAGCCCACCTGGCCGGAAGAGGCCCAGGAGATCACAGCACCGGTCGGGTCGGTGATCGACACGATGGTGTTGTTGAACGTGCTCTTGATGTGCGCCTGCCCGTGGGCGACGTTCTTGCGTTCCTTGCGCCGGACCTTCTTGACTGGGGCCCCAGCGCGTGCCTTCGGTGGCATAAGTCAGTGCGCTCCTATTACTTCCGACCGGGCTTCTTCTTGCCAGCGACCGTGCGCTTCGGACCCTTGCGGGTACGAGCGTTGGTCCGCGTCCGCTGTCCGCGGACGGGGAGACCCCGGCGGTGGCGGATGCCGGCGTAGCAGCCGATCTCAACCTTGCGGCGGATGTCGGCGGCGACCTCGCGGCGCAGGTCGCCCTCAACCTTGAAATTGGCCTCGATGTAGTCGCGGAGCTGGACCAGCTCCTCGTCCGTGAGGTCCTTGGCGCGCTTGTTCAGGTCAATGCCGGTCGAGGTGAGCGCCTCAACGGCGCGGGTCCGACCGACCCCGAAGATGTAAGTGAGCGCGATCTCCATCCGCTTCTCGCGGGGAAGATCGACGCCGACGAGTCGAGCCATAAGTGGGCGTACTCCTCAGGTGTCTCACGGAGGTCTGTGCCCGACCCACCCCGCCTGCCCGGGCGGGCCCCGGCCTCCGACCGGGGGTGAAACCGCGACTCATCGACGTGTCGACTCCGCGGCTGGGACGAGCTTGTTCTAGGAACGGATCTGTTGCAGCGTGAGCTGAGAATCAGCCCTGGCGCTGCTTGTGGCGCGGGTCGTCACAGATGACCATGACCCGGCCGTGCCGACGGATAACCCGGCACTTGTTGCAGATCCGCTTGACGCTCGGCTTGACCTTCACGGTTGTGCCTTAACTCTCGTCAGACGGGACTGGTTAAGCCCCCGCGACCCTTACTTGTAACGGTAGACAATTCGCCCACGGGTGAGGTCGTACGGCGAAAGCTCGACGACGACTCGGTCCTCGGGGAGGATGCGGATGTAGTGCTGCCGCATCTTGCCGCTGATATGAGCCAGCACCTTGTGACCATTCGCAAGCTCCACACGGAACATGGCGTTCGGCAGGGGCTCGATCACTCGGCCTTCGATCTCGATGGCTCCGTCTTTCTTTGGCATGTCCTCCGCTACCTGACATCGGGTTCTGGGGCAGGCTCGCAACGCTCATTCCGGGCCGAGGGATCGACCCGGGACCAGCCGCGGCTCTCCCGCCACCGAAGCGCTGGTGGACATGGAAGAGTGGACGCTGCGCGCCAGCTAGCCAGTGTACGCGCGCCCGAGCATCGACACCAAACCGAGGTCCCCGTAACCCGGGGTCGGGTGTGTCGACGAGGCACAGAACCGGACGAGACGGCAAATTTACCCCGTCTTTTTGTCCCTCTTCGCCTCGGACAGGGGTACTTCGCCCGGGGAAGCGGTCTCGGCCTCGATGGCTCTGCGCTCCCGCTTCAGCTGCTTCGCCTGCTCCTTGCGGGCCTGCTTCTCGGCCTGCTTGCGCGGCTCGCCGTTGACGAGCCCCGCCACCGTGACGAAGACGAGCACGGCGCCCCACGGCCCGGCCACCCAGACCGGCCAGAAGTAGATCAACTCGGCCGAGGCGACGCACGAGATGAGCCAGATCATCGACGTGATCCCCACGGTCGACACCCAGCCGCTCCACACCATGAGCATCCAGCGCCGGGTCAGCTCGGCGTTCGTGCCGGGCACGACCGGCCCGGCGGCCGGAACCGCGACGGCCCCGGGAACCGCGGCCGACGGCAGGTCGTCGAGCAGCGGCCGCAGGTCACCGTAGGTCTTGGCCGCATAGGTCTGCTGCAGCCGCTCGTCGTATTCGTGCAGGTCCAGCCGGCCCTCGTCGAGGGCGGCCCTCAGCTGATCGGCGACGGCCTGCCGGTCGGCGTCGGCCGCTCGCATCTCGTCGCGCCCCATGCCTCCAGCATGCCAGGCGCGGTCGAGGAAGCGCGCTATCGATTCCGGCCGTTGAACCGACCGAGCAACCCGAGCAGCAGCGGGATGAGCATCCAGCCGGGCCAGAAGTAGACGAGCTCGCCCGAGCTGAGGCAGGACATGCCCCAGATGACGACGCAGACCAATACCAGGGCGCCGTAGGAGGACACATACGGCCGGACTCCGGCCTTGCGGGGCTCTCGCGCCCCCGGCGCCGCAGAGGGAGCCTGAACGGGCTCCACCCGGGAGCGCTGAGCGGGAATCGTGCCGGGCAGATCCGTGACGAGGCCGTCGAGATCGGCGTACGTCTTGGCCGCGTACGCCCGTTGCAGCCGCTCGTCGTATTCGTGCAGATCCAGCCGGCCCTCGTCGAGCGCCGCCTTCAGCTGATCGGCGACCGCCTGGCGCTCGCTGTCGCCGGCGCGCATCTCGTCGTGGCCCATGCGCCCGCTACTCCGGGAGCGAGCCGACGGCCGGCTGGCGGGAGGTCACCAGGTCGCCCAGGCGCGCGCGGCCGCCGTCCGGCGCGGTGGTCACCCACACGCCGTCGTCGAGCAGGGCCATGGTGTGCTCCACGTGCGCCGCCCGGGAGCCGTCGCGGGTGACGACCGTCCAGCCGTCGTCGAGCTCGGCGGTGCGCGGCGAGCCCACGGTGATCATCGGCTCGATCGCCAGGCACAGGCCGGGCACCAGGCGCGGGCCCTTGCCGGGCTTGCCGTGGTTGAGCACGTGCGGGTCCTGGTGCATCTCGGTGCCGATGCCGTGGCCGCCGTAGCCGTCGACGATGCCGTAGCGGCCCGCCTTGCGGACGGCCTTCTCGATGTTGAACGAGATGTCGGTGAGCCGGCCCCGGCCGTTGGCCGCGCCGCGGGCCGCGGCGGCGATGCCGGCCCACATGGCGTCCTCCGCCACCTCGGCCAGCCTCAGCAGCGCCGGGTCGGTCTCGCCGACCCCGACGGTGATCGCCGAGTCGCCGTGCCAGCCGTTCAGGATCGCGCCGCAGTCGAGCGACAGCAGGTCGCCCTCCACCAGGACCTGCTCGGCCGACGGAATGCCGTGCACGACCTGCTCGTTGACCGAGGCACAGATCGAGGCGGGGAAGCCGTGGTAGCCCTTGAACGACGGGACCGCGCCGGCGTCCCGGATGACCTTCTCCGCGATCGCGTCGAGGTCGCCCGTGGAGACGCCCGGCGCGACCGCGTCACGCATCGCGTCGAGTGCGGCGGCGACCACCAGGCCGGCGCCGCGCATGAGCTCGATCTGCTCGGGGGTCTTCAGCTGAATATCCAGCTGCTGGCGGCGCATGTCAGCCCCCGTAGGACCGCAGGGCGTCGATGGCGCGCACCGTGACGTCCTCGACCGGCCCGGTCGCGTCGATGCCCACCAGCTTGCCCTGCGCCCCGTAGAAGTCGACGAGCGGCGCCGTCTTGTCCGCGTACTCGACGAGGCGGTTGGCGATCGTCTCCGCCTTGTCGTCGTCGCGCTGGAACAGCTCGGAGCCACACCTGTCGCAGATGTTCTCCTTGCTGGTCGGGTCGAACTCGACGTGCCAGATCTTGCCGCAGCCGCGACAGGTCCGGCGGCCCGAGAGCCGCCGGATCACTTCGTCGTCGTCGACCACGAGCTCCATCACCAGGTCGAGCGCGGTGCCCAGGTCCGCGAGGAGCTTGTCGAGCGCCGACGCCTGCGGGACGGTTCTCGGGAAACCGTCCAGCAGGAAGCCGTCGCCGGCGTCGGGCTCGGCAAGCCGGTCGCGGACCATGTTGATGGTGACCTCGTCCGGGACGAGGTTTCCCGCGTCCATGTATCGCTTCGCCTCGACGCCGAGCGGCGTCCCCTGCGACACGTTGGCGCGGAAGATGTCACCGGTCGAGATCTTCGGTACGGCGAGATGGGCAGCGATGAACTCAGCCTGGGTCCCCTTGCCGGCCCCCGGAGGGCCCACCAGTACCAGCCGCACCTACATCGCCTCGCTTCGGTGAGAACGAGCCTCGCAAACCACAGACGCAAGAGCCCCCCGGCTCCGCGCCCCCACTACCGGAGGAACCCTTCGTAGTTGCGCTGCATCAGCTGGCTCTCGATCTGCTTCACCGTCTCCAGGCCGACACCCACCATGATCAGCACCGCCGTACCACCGAACGGGAAGTTCTGGTACTGGGCATTGTTCAGCCAGATGAAGAAGAAGTTAGGCAGAACGGAGATCAAACCGAGGTAGAGCGCGCCCGGCAGGGTGATCCGGCTGAGGATGAAGTCCAGGTAGTCGGCGGTCGGCTTGCCGGGACGGATGCCCGGGACGAATCCGCCGTACTTCTTCATGTTCTCCGCGACCTCGGTCGGGTTGAACGTGATCGAGACGTAGAAGTACGTGAAGAAGATGATCAGCAGGAAGTACGTGGTGATGTAGATCCAGTTGCTCGGATCCGCCAGGTACGTCTTGATCCACACCTGGTAGCCGGCGAGGTTGTTCGGGTCGAAGAACTGCAGGTACAGCTGCGGCAGGTAGAGCAGCGAGGACGCGAAGATCACCGGCACGACGCCGGCCTGGTTGACCTTGAGCGGGATGTACGTCGAGGTTCCGCCGTACATGCGCCGGCCGATCATGCGCTTCGCGTACTGCACCGGGATGCGGCGCTGGGCCTGCTCGATGAAGACCACCGCGCAGATGACTACCAGCACGAGTGCGATGACCAGCAGGAACTTGCCAGTGCCGCTGGACGTCTTGATCGTCCAGCCCTCGCCGGGAAGGCGGGCGGAGATCGAGGTGAAGATGAGGACGGACATGCCGTTGCCGACGCCGCGGTCGGTGATGAGCTCACCGAGCCACATGACCACACCCGTACCCGCCGTCATGGTGACCACCAGCATGAGCAGGGTCAGCCACAGCGGAATGCCCGTGTTCTCGGGCACGATCTGGTACTTCGCCTGATCCTGCGGGCAGGCGTTGGCGAAGAGCTGGCCGGAACGGGCCAGCGCCACGAACGCCGAGGACTGCAGGACCGCGAGGCCCAGGGTCAGGTACCGGGTGTACTGCGTGATCTTCGCCTGGCCGGACTGGCCCTCCTTGCGGAGCTGCTCGAGGCGGGGAATCACCACGGTGAGCAGCTGCAGGATGATCGAGGCCGTGATGTACGGCATGATGCCGAGCGCGAAGACCGACAGATGGAGCAGCGCGCCGCCGGAGAAGAGGTTAAGGAGGTTCAGCACCCCGCCGCCGGCGTTGGTGCTGTTCACTACGTCGAGACAGTTCTGGACGCTGGTGTAGGACACGCCTGGGCTGGGCAAAGTGGCGCCGAGCCGGTAGACCGCGATGATCGCTACTGTGAACAGCAACTTCTTGCGCAGGTCAGGCGTCCGGAACGCACTGGAAAAGGCGGAGAGCAACTTCTTCCTCCTGCGCGAGGTGACCGCCTGTGAATCGGCGGATGGGGGGAGGCATCGGTCCGGACGACCGATATCCCTAGCTGGGAACGGACTTTAACAGTCTGACGTGCCTGTTGTGAGACACGGTCTCCGCATCCTTTGCGCCCTGGGGCGAAGGGCGATCCGGCGACCGCTGAAACGGCGGCGTCCGAACTGGCAAAACGCCAGTTCAGACGCCACAACGGGGATGCTGACCGAGCATCTCGCGATGCCCGGGCCAGCACCCCCGGAAAGCCTCACAGCTCGGTGGCGGAACCACCAGCGGCTGCGATCTTCTCCTTGGCCGACTCGCTGAACGCGTGCGCCGAAACCTGCAGCGTCACGCCACCCAGCTCGCCCGAGCCCAGAACCTTGACCGGGTGGCCGCTACGGACCGCGCCGGCGTCGGCGAGCTCCAGCGGGCCGATCTCGCCACCGTTGGGGAACAGTTCGGCGAGCCGGTCCAGGTTCACGACCTGGAAGACGACCTTGTTCTTGTTCTTGAAGCCCTTCATCTTGGGCAGGCGCATGTGGATGGGCATCTGCCCACCCTCGAACCGGGCCGGAACCTGGTAACGCGCCTTGGTGCCCTTGGTGCCGCGGCCGGCAGTCTTGCCCTTGGAGCCCTCACCGCGACCCACACGGGTCTTCGCGGTCTTGGCGCCGGGCGCCGGACGCAGGTGGTGAACCTTGATCGCCATTACTCGACCTCCTCGACACTGACGAGGTGGTTCACCGCGAAGATCATGCCCCGAATTTCGGGACGGTCCTCCTTGACCACCACATCGTTGATCCGCTTCAGCCCGAGCGACCGCAGGGAGTCCCGCTGGTTCTGCTTACGGCCGATGCCGGACCGGAGCTGGGTGACCTTAAGCCGTGCCATCACCGCACCGCCGCTTCCGCACGCGCCGCCAGCATTGCGGCGGGCGCGACGTCCTCGACCGGCAGGCCACGGCGAGCCGCGACTGCCTCCGGGGACTCGAGACCCTTCAGAGCGGCCACGGTCGCGTGCACGATGTTGATCGGGTTCGACGAGCCGAGGCTCTTGCTGAGCACGTCGTGGATGCCGGCGCACTCCAGCACAGCGCGCACCGGGCCACCGGCGATGACGCCGGTACCGGCGGACGCAGGCTTGAGGAGCACGACGCCGGCGGCGGCCTCACCCGTGATCGGGTGGGGGATCGTCGCGGCGATGCGCGGCACCTTGAAGAAGTGCTTCTTGGCCTCCTCGACGCCCTTGGCGATCGCCGCGGGCACCTCCTTGGCCTTTCCGTAGCCGATGCCGACGGTGCCGTCACCGTCGCCCACGATCACCAGGGCGGTGAAGCTGAAGCGACGACCACCCTTGACGACCTTGGCGACCCGGTTGATCGCTACGACCCGCTCGAGATGCGGGGTCTTCTCGACGGGCGCGTTACCGCGACCGCCCTCACGGCGGTTGTCGCGGCGGCCACCTTCGTTGTTACCGCCGGACCCGCCGCCTCGGCGCTGCTGACCAGGCATTGGTCTTCTCCTCCTAGAACTCGAGTCCGGCTTCGCGGGCGGCATCGGCCAGCGCGGCGATTCGCCCCGCGTACCGGTTGCCACCGCGGTCGAAGACGACCTTGGAAACGCCCGCGGTCTTGGCCCGCTCGGCGAGTAGAGCCCCGACCTTGGCGGCCTTCGAGCTCTTGTCACCCTCGCCGCCCCGCAGGGACGCGTCGAGGGTGGATGCCGACGCGAGCGTGTGGCCCTTGAGGTCGTCGACGATCTGCGCGGTGATGTTCCGCGAGGACCGGGTGACGACCAGACGGGGACGCTCGGCGGTACCGCGGACGTTCTTGCGGACCCGGAAGTGCCGACGCGCCTTTCCGACTGCGCGCTTGTACGCGACACCGCCGCCATTGCGGCGCTTGAGCAGCGTGGCGGTCACTTCTTACCTGCCTTTCCAGCCTTGCGGCGGATGACCTCGCCCTGGTACTTGACGCCCTTGCCCTTGTACGGCTCCGGCGGGCGGATCTTCCGGATGTTCGCGGCGACCTCGCCGACGAGCTGCTTGTCGATCCCGGCGACCGTGAACTGCGTGGGCCGCTCCACCGAGAAGGTGATGCCGGCCGGCGCGGGCACGTTGACCGGGTGCGAGAAGCCCAGGGCGAACTCGAGGTCCTTGCCCTTGGCGGTCACGCGGTAACCGGTGCCGTTGATCTCCAGGGTCTTCTTGTAGCCCTCGGTGACGCCGACGATCATGTTGGCGACCAGGGTACGAGAGAGACCGTGCAGCTCCTTGGCGCGGCGCTCGTCATTGGGGCGGTTGACCGACAGCTCACCGTTCTCGGCCTTCTCGACCTTGATCGGCTCGGCCACGGTGTGCTGGAGCTCGCCCTTGGGGCCCTTGACCTTGACGGTCTGGCCCGTGATGGTGACGTCGACGCCGGCCGGGACCGGGATCGACTTACGTCCGATTCGCGACATGTCAGAGTCTCCGTTACCAAACGAAGGCGAGGATTTCCCCGCCAACGCTCCGCTTGCGGGCCTGCCGGTCGGTCAGCAGCCCCTGGGACGTCGAAACGATCGCGACACCCAGGCCACCGAGCACCCGCGGGAGCTCGTCGGACTTGGCGTACACCCGGAGACCGGGCTTGGACACGCGCTTGATGCCGGCGAGGCTGCGCTCGCGGTTCTGGCCGTACTTGAGCTCTACGACCAGGCGCTTGCCGACTTCGCCTTCAGCCGGGTCCTCGGCCGACCAGGAGGCGATGTAGCCCTCCGCCTTGAGGACCTCGGCGATGTTCGCCTTGATCTTCGAGAAGGGCATGGTCACCTTGTCGTGGTACGCCTGGTTGGCGTTACGCAGACGCGTGAGCATGTCTGCGATCGGGTCCGTCATCGTCATGGGTATTCGTCAACCTTTCTCGCCGGGGTTCCCAGGCTCTCCGGGCCTACGGCGAAGCGGTATTGCTTGGTTACCAGGAAGCCTTCGACACGCCGGGCAGCTCACCGCGGTGGGCCATGTCCCGGACACACACCCGGCACAGACCGAACTTGCGGTAGACCGAGTGCGGACGTCCGCATTTCTGGCAGCGGGTGTACGCACGCACGGCGAACTTCGGCTTCGCGGCCGCCTTGATGATCAGCGCCTTCTTAGCCATGCTCAGTTCTCCTTGAACGGGAAGCCCAGGAGCTTGAGCAGCTGCCGGCCTTCCTCGTCGGTCGTGGCGGAAGTGACCACCGTGATGTCCATGCCCCGGGTCCGATCGATCCGGTCCTGGTCGATCTCGTGGAACACCGACTGCTCGGTCAGACCGAACGTGTAGTTGCCGTGGCCGTCGAGCTTGCGCCCGTCCAGGCCGCGGAAGTCGCGGATACGCGGCAGCGCGATCGACAGCAGCCGGTCCAGGAACTCCCACATCCGGTCGTTGCGAAGGGTGACCTTCGCGCCGATCGGCATGCCCTCGCGCAGCTTGAACTGCGCGATCGACTTGGTCGCACGCCGCACCAGCGGCTTCTGACCGGTGATGGTGGTCAGGTCCCGCACGGCGCCGTCGATCAGCTTGGCGTCACGGGCAGCCTCGCCGACACCCATGTTCACGACGACCTTGACCAGGCCCGGGATCTGCATGGGGTTGCCGTACTTGTACTGCTCCTGAAGCGCGGCGATGACCTCGCCACGGTACTTCTGCTTCAGCCGGGGCAGCGTCTTGGTCTCAGTAGCGGCAGTCATCACAGGTCCTTACCGGTGCTACGCGCGATACGGACCTTCTGGCCGTCGTCGTCGATGCGGTACCCGATACGGGTCGGGTTGCCCTCGGAGTCCACGATCTGCACGTTCGAGATGTGAACCGGAGCTTCCTGCGTGACGATGCCGCCGGTCTTGGAACCACGCTGAGTGGTGCGGATGCGTTCGTGCTTCTTGATGCGGTTGACGCCCTCGACCAGGATCTTGTCCTGCCGCGGGAAGGCAGCGATGACCTTACCCTTGGCGCCCTTGTCCTTGCCGGCGATGACGACGACCGTGTCGCCCTTCTTGATCTTCACGGTCAGAGCACCTCCGGCGCCAGGCTGATGATCTTCATGAACCGCTTGTCGCGCAGCTCGCGGCCGACCGGGCCGAAGATGCGCGTACCGCGGGGGTCGCCACCGTCCTTGATGATGACGGCGGCGTTCTCGTCGAAGCGGATGTACGAGCCGTCGGGACGGCGGCGCTCCTTGGCGGTGCGAACGATGACCGCCTTGACGACGTCACCCTTCTTCACACCGGCACCCGGAATGGCGTCCTTGACGGTGGCCACGATGACGTCACCGATGCTCGCGTAACGGCGACCTGAGCCGCCCAGAACGCGGATGCACAGGATCTCCCGGGCACCCGTGTTGTCGGCGACGCGCAGTCGCGACTCCTGCTGGATCACGTCTGTCTCCTATGTCTGCCAGTTCTCCGGCGATTCGCCGAAGCTTGGCGGAACCTTGCTCCGCCTTCAGTCCGCTCAGGGGCGGTGGCGGGGCGGTTGGACGGGCCGCCGGGCCGGCCGGGGTAACCCGGCCGGCCCAGCAAACTCACTTGGCCTTTTCGAGGATCTCCACGACACGCCACCGCTTGGTAGCGGAGAGCGGACGGGTCTCCATCAGCGAGACCCGGTCGCCCACGCCGCACGCGTTCTGCTCGTCGTGCACCTGCAGCTTGCGGGTGCGGCGCAGAACCTTGCCGTACAGAGCGTGCTTGACGCGGTCCTCGACCTCGACGATGACGGTCTTGTCCATCTTGTCGCTGACCACGAGGCCCTCGCGCACCTTGCGCTGGCTCCGCGGCGCAGCAGCTGCGTTCTCGCTCATGCTGTTGTCACCTCAGTCGGCGCGGCCGAGAGCCCCAGCTCACGCTCACGCATGATCGTGTAGATCTTCGCGATGTCCTTGCGGACGACCTGCAGACGACGGTGATTGTCGAGCTGACCGGTCGCACCCTGAACGCGGAGATTGAACAGCTCCGCCTTGGACTCCCGAAGCCGCGAGACGAGCTCCTCTTCAGGGAGTTCCCGCAGCTCGGAGGCCTTAACGCCCGCTGCCATCAGCTTTCACCCACTTCGCGCGCCACGATGCGGCACTTCATCGGAAGCTTGTGGATCGCGCGACGCATTGCTTCGCGCGCGATCGTCTCGTTCGGGAACGACATCTCGAAGAGAATGCGTCCCGGCTTGACGTTCGCCACCCACCACTCCGGCGAGCCCTTACCGGAACCCATGCGGGTCTCGGCGGGCTTCTTGGTCAGTGCCTGGTCCGGGAAAATCGAGATCCAGACCTTACCGCCACGCTTGATGTGACGCGTCATGGCGATACGGGCCGACTCGATCTGCCGGTTGGTCACGTACGCCGGCTCCAGGGCCTGGATACCGAACTCACCGAAGACCACCCGGTTGCCGCCCTTGGACGCGCCGTGGCGGTCCGGATGGTGCGGCTTGCGGAAGCCCTTCGGGGGCTTACGCGGCATCAGCATGTGTCAGCCCTCCTGCTGCGTTTCGGCCGCAGCCGGAGCAACGGCGGTGTCGGTCGTGGGCGCGGCCTCCGCCGGAGCGGGGGTCGATGCCGCGGCCTGGGCGGCGCGGCCGGCCTCGGTGCCACCCGCGGTCGTGCCGGACGAACCGGAACGGCCACGGCGCGGACGCTCGGGGCGGTCGGCACGGTCACGGCGCGGACGCGCGGGTGCCTCGGGGGCGACCTCGCGACCCGGCACGGCGTCGCCCTTGTAGATCCAGACCTTCACGCCGATGCGGCCGAAGGTCGTACGGGCCTCGAAGAAGCCGTACTCGATGTTGGCGCGCAGCGTGTGCAGCGGAACGCGACCCTCACGGTAGAACTCCGTGCGGCTCATCTCCGCGCCGCCGAGGCGACCGGAGACCTGCACGCGAATGCCCTTGCAGATCGGGTTCTTCATCGCGGACTGCATCGCCTTGCGCATCGCCCGGCGGAAGCTGACCCGGCTCGACAGCTGCTCGGCGACGCCCTGCGCCACGAGCTGAGCGTCCGACTCCGGGCTCTTCACCTCGAGGATGTTGAGCTGCACCTGCTTGCCGGTGAGCTTCTCGAGCTCGCCGCGGATCCGGTCGGCCTCCGCACCCTTACGGCCGATGACGATGCCCGGCCGGGCGGTGTGGATGTCGACGCGGACCCGGTCACGGGTGCGCTCGATGTCGACCTTGGAGATGCCGGCGCGCTCGAGGCCCTTGGACATCATCCGGCGGATCTTTACATCCTCGCCGATGTAGTCCTTGTAGAGCTTGTCCGCGAACCAGCGGCTTCTCCAGTCGGTGGAGATGCCGAGACGGAACCCATGGGGGTGAACTTTCTGACCCATTACTCGGCACCCTCCGTGCTCTGCTGGGATTCGGCGGCGGGCGCCGCCTTCTTCGCAGGCGCGGCCTTCTTCGCGGCGGCCTTGCGGGCCGGAGTGGTCGCCTGGACCGCCTCCACCGCCACCGTGATGTGGCAGGTGCGCTTGCGGATCCGGTACGCCCGGCCCTGCGCACGCGGCCGGAACCGCTTGAGCGTCGGACCCTCGTCGACGAACGCTTCCCTCACGAGGAGAGCATCCGGGTCGAGCCGCTCGTTGTTCTCCGCGTTCGCAATCGCGCTCGCGAGCACCTTGTAAACCTGCTCGCTCGCGGCCTGCGGTGCGAACTGCAGAACCGTGAGAGCCTCCTTCGCGGGCAGACCGCGGACGAGGTTGATCACACGGCGCGCCTTGTTCGGCGAGATGCGCACGTGGCGCGCAACCGCCCGTGCGCCCGGAAGCGCCGGAGCGTCGCCCTTGACTGGCATCGCTGTAACCCCTCTTGTTCCTTAATCCGTGGACTGCTTAGCGACGACGGCTCTTGCGGTCGTCCTTCTCGTGACCCTTGAACGTGCGGGTCAGAGCGAACTCGCCGAGCTTGTGCCCGACCATGGACTCGGTGATGAACACCGGGACGTGCTTGCGCCCATCGTGCACGGCGATCGTGTGCCCGAGCATGTCGGGAATGATCGTCGAGCGCCGCGACCAGGTCTTGATGACGTTCTTCGAGTTCTTCTCGTTCTGGACTTCCACCTTCTTGATGAGGTGGTCGTCGACGAACGGGCCCTTCTTCAGGCTGCGAGGCATCTTTTAACTCCCGTTACCCGCGCTTGCGGGTGGCGTAGCGGCGGCGAACGATCATGCGGTCGCTCTCCTGGCCCTTGCGGCGGGTACGGCCCTCCGGCTTACCAGCCGGGTTCACCGGGTGGCGACCACCGGAGGTCTTACCCTCACCACCACCGTGCGGGTGGTCGACAGGGTTCATGGCGACACCACGGACGGTCGGGCGCTTGCCCTTCCACCGCATGCGGCCGGCCTTGCCCCAGTTGATGTTCGACTGGTCGGCGTTGCCGATCTCGCCGACGGTTGCGCGGCAGCGCACGTCGACGCGACGGATCTCGCCGGAGGGCATACGCAGCGTGGCGTACACATCCTCGCGACCGAGCAGCTGGATGCCCACGCCGGCCGAACGGGCCAGCTTGGCGCCACCGCCGGGACGAAGCTCCACGTTGTGGACCGTCGTACCGACCGGAATGTTGCGCAGGGGCAGGTTGTTGCCCGGCTTGATGTCGGAGCCGACGCCGGACTCGACCCGGTCACCCTGCTTGAGGTCCTTCGGCGCGACGATGTAGCGCTTCTCACCGTCGGCGTAGTGCAGCAGGGCGATGCGGGCGGTGCGGTTGGGGTCGTACTCGATGTGAGCGACCTTGGCCGGCACGCCGTCCTTGTCGTTGCGCTTGAAGTCGATCAGCCGGTACTGCCGCTTGTGACCGCCGCCCTGGTGCCGCGTGGTGATGCGACCGTGGACGTTGCGGCCACCCTTCTTGGGCAGCGGGGCCAGCAGAGACTTCTCCGGCGTCGACCGGGTGATCTCGGCGAAGTCGGCGACGCTGGAGCCGCGACGGCCCGGCGTGGTCGGCTTGTACTTACGGATAGCCATGATTTACAACCCCTTAGCTGACCGGGCCGCCGAAGGCCTCGATGCGGTCACCGTCAGCCAGCTTCACCAGGGCACGCTTGGTCGCCTTACGCTGACCGAAGCCCGTCTTGGTGCGCTTGCGCTTGCCCTGGCGGTTGATGGTGTTAACCGTCAGCACGCGGACATCGAAGATCTGCTGAATCGCGATCTTGATCTCGGTCTTGTTGGCGTCCGGGTGAACCAGGAACGTGTACCAGTTCTGGTCGAGAACGCTGTAGCTCTTCTCGGAGACCACGGGCGCGACGATGATGTCGCGCGGGTCGGCGATCGTGCTCACTTGTCCCCCTCCTCGGCGGCTTCGGCCGGAACGCCCAGGAACTCGTCGAGGGCTTCCTTGGTGAAGACGACCTCGTCGGCGACCAGGACGTCGTACGTGTTGAGCTGGCCGGCCTCGATGAGGTGGACGGTCGGCTCGTTCCGCAGCGAGATCCAGTTCAGCTCGTCGTGGCTGCTCAGAACGACCAGAACCTTGTTGGATTCGGTCGCCTTGCGCAGCGTGACGATCGCGGCCTTCGTCGACGGCTTCTCGCCGGCGATGAAGCCCTCGACCACGTGCACCCGGCCGTCGCGAGCCCGATCGGAGAGGGCGCCACGCAGGGCGGCGGCCTTCATCTTCTTCGGGGTCCGCTGGCTGTAGTCGCGCGGCACGGGACCGTGCACGACGCCACCACCGGTGAACTGCGGTGCACGGATCGAGCCCTGACGGGCGCGGCCGGTGCCCTTCTGCTTGTAGGGCTTCTTGCCGCCACCGGCGACCTCGCCCCGCGTCTTGGCCTTGTGCGTGCCCTGACGGGCAGCCGCGAGCTGGGCCACGACGACCTGGTGCATCAGCGGGATGTTCGCCTGCACGTCGAAGATGTCGTCGGGCAGCTCGACCGAGCCGGCCTTCGTGCCCTCGGTGTTGATTACGTCAACCGAGCTCACTTGGCACCACCCTTCTTCTTCGCCGCCGTACGGACGAGGATCAGCGCGCCCTTGGGGCCGGGAACGGCGCCCTTGACGAGCAGCAGGTTGTTCTCCACGTCGACCGCCTGCACCGTGAGGTTCTGCACGGTGAAGCGCTTGTGGCCCATGCGGCCGGCCATCCGGGTACCCCGGAAGACACGACCGGGCGTCGCGCAGGCGCCGATGGAGCCGGGCGAACGGTGCTTGCGCTCAACACCGTGGCTCGCCTTGAGGCCGTGGAAACCGTGCCGCTTCATGACACCGGCGTAGCCCTTGCCCTTGGTCTTACCGGTGACGTCGATCGGCGTACCGACCGTGAACGCCTCAACGGTGACCTCTTGGCCGAGCGCGTACTCGGTGGCGTCGCTGGTGCGCAGCTCCACGATGTGGCGCCGCGGCGACACACCAGCCTTCGCGTAGTGGCCGCCCTCAGGCTTGTTGACCTTCCGCGGGTCGATGGCGCCGTACGCCAACTGAACCGCCGTGTAGCCGTCAGTCTCAGAGGTGCGGACCTGGGTCACGACGCACGGGCCGGCCTGAACCACGGTTACCGGGACGACCTTGTTGTTGTCCCAGACCTGGGTCATGCCGAGCTTGGCGCCCAGGATGCCCTTCACTTGCCTGTCCATTGTCCGGATCCCTACAGCTTGATCTCGATGTCGACGCCAGCCGGGAGGTCGAGGCGCATCAGCGAGTCGACCGTCTTCGGAGTCGGGTCGATGATGTCGATCAGACGCTTGTGCGTGCGCATCTCGAAGTGCTCGCGCGAGTCCTTGTACTTGTGCGGCGAACGGATCACGCAGAAACGGTTGATCTCCGTGGGCAGCGGCACCGGGCCAGCAACCTGCGCACCGGTACGCGTAACCGTCTCGACGATCTTGCGCGCCGAGGAGTCGACGACCTCGTGGTCATAGGCCTTGAGCCGGATGCGGATCTTCTGTCCCGCCATGGTGGCTTCTGTTTCCTTCTCTCGATGCCGCTACGTGCGAAAGCTGTGGCCCTCGCATGCCCGCAGGACCGTTGGTCCTGCGATGTCCGACCCCCGCGGTCGGGCGTGTCGCGCTGGTGAACCAGGCTCCGCCCCAAGAATCTGGAGCGATCATGCCCGCAAGGAATTCTCCGGGGAGACTTCCTTGATCCGTCGGGATCGGGGATGCCGGCGGCTACGAAGAACCTCGCCGGACACCCGGCGAGGGTGGCTGACCGCCCTCTCTCGAAAGCAAGAGCAGCCAACCACCCTGCGCGGACGCAACCTGACTAGTATGCCGCATCGATCGCGGCATTGCTAATCGGGGTCACCATTGGGGCTTGTTCACGACTACGTTGAGTCGCGCGTCACGTTAAGCACAGACGCCCGGTCTCCGCCGTCCTGGACAATCCTCAATCAGACGTTGATCTTCGTGACCGTTCCGGCGCCGACGGTGCGGCCACCCTCACGGATCGCGAACTTCAGGCCCTGCTCCATGGCGATCGGCTGGATCAGCTTGACCGACATGCTGGTGGAGTCGCCCGGCATGACCATCTCGGTGCCCTCGGGCAGCGTGACGACGCCGGTGACGTCCGTGGTGCGGAAGTAGAACTGCGGACGGTAGTTCTGGAAGAACGGCGTGTGCCGGCCGCCCTCCTCCTTCGAGAGGATGTAGACCTGGCCCTCGAACTCCGTGTGCGGAGTGCTCGAGCCGGGCTTGACGACGACCATGCCGCGCTCGACGTCCTCGCGCTTGATGCCGCGCAGCAGGAGGCCGACGTTCTCGCCCGCGCGGGCCTCGTCGAGCAGCTTGCGGAACATCTCGATGCCGGTGCAAACGGTCTTGGTCGACTTCTCGCGGATACCCACGATCTCGACCTCCTCGTTCGGCTTGAGGATGCCGCGCTCGGCCCGGCCGGTGACGACCGTGCCACGACCGGTGATCGTGAAGACGTCCTCGATCGGCATGAGGAACGGCTTCTCGACGTCACGCTCGGGCTGCGGGATCGCGGTGTCGACCGCGTTCATCAGCTCCATGAGCTTGCTGCTCCACTCGGCGTCGCCCTCGAGCGCCTTGAGCGCCGAGACGCGCACGACCGGAAGGTCGTCGCCCGGGAACTCGTAGGTGCTGAGCAGCTCGCGGACCTCGAGCTCGACGAGCTCCAGGAGCTCCTCGTCGTCGACCATGTCGCTCTTGTTCAGGGCGACAACGATGTACGGAACGCCGACCTGGCGGGCCAGGAGCACGTGCTCCTTGGTCTGCGGCATCGGGCCGTCGGTCGCGGCGACCACCAGGATCGCGCCGTCCATCTGGGCGGCACCGGTGATCATGTTCTTGATGTAGTCGGCGTGGCCGGGGCAGTCCACGTGCGCGTAGTGCCGCGTCGCGGTCTGGTACTCGACGTGCGCGATCGAGATCGTGATGCCGCGGGCCTTCTCCTCCGGCGCCTTGTCGATCTCGTCGAACGGCGTGTAGGGGTTCAGGTCCGGGTACTCGTCGTGCAGGACCTTCGTGATGGCCGCAGTCAGCGTCGTCTTACCGTGGTCGATGTGACCAATGGTGCCGATGTTGACGTGCGGCTTAGTCCGCTCGAACTTCGCCTTCGCCACTGGTGTCCTCCTGTGGACTGTGTCTTTTCTTCTCGCCCGGCACGCCGATAAGGCGCTCAGGACTCTGTCGACTGCTCGTGCACGTGCGGTTCTCGACGAACCGCACGTGCCTCAACGCGTCAGGCGCCGGTGGCCTTAGCGATGATCTCCTTCGCCACACTCTGCGGAACCTCGGCGTAGGAGTCGAACTGCATGCTGTAGCTCGCCCGGCCCTGAGTCTTCGACCGCAGGTCGCCGACGTAGCCGAACATCTCCGAGAGCGGCACCAGGGCCTTGATGACGCGAGCGCCGGAGCGCTCCTCCATCGACTGGATAATGCCGCGGCGGGAGTTGAGGTCACCGATGACGTCACCCATGTTGTCCTCAGGGGTGGTGACCTCAACGGACATCATCGGCTCGAGGAGTGCGGGGTCGGCCTTGCGGGCCGCCTCCTTCATCACGATCGAGCCGGCGATCTTGAACGCCATTTCCGACGAGTCGACCTCGTGGAACTGTCCGTCCACCAGGGTCAGCTTGACGCCGACCAGCGGGTAGCCGGCAAGGACGCCGTACTGCAGCGAGTCCTGCGCGCCCGCGTCCACCGAAGGGATGTATTCCTTGGGGATGCGACCGCCGGACACCGCGTTGACGAACTCGTACGTCGGGCCGTCCGCCGCGAGCGGCAGGGGCTCGACGGTGACGACGACCTTCGCGTACTGGCCCGAGCCACCGGTCTGCTTCTTGTGGACGTACGTGAGCTTCTCCACCTTGCCGCGGATCGTCTCGCGGTACGCCACCTGCGGCTTACCGATGTTCGCCTCGACGTTGAACTCGCGGCGCATGCGGTCCACGAGGATGTCGAGGTGTAGCTCGCCCATGCCGGCGATGACCGTCTGACCGGTCTCCTCGTCGTTGAAGACGCGGAAGGTCGGGTCCTCCTCGGCCAGGCGCTGGATCGCGACGCCCAGCTTCTCCTGGTCGGACTTGGTCTTCGGCTCGATGGCGACCTGGATGACCGGCTCCGGGAAGGTCATCGACTCCAGGATGACCGGGTTCGCCGGGTCGCTGAGCGTGTCGCCAGTGGTGGTCTGCTTGAGACCCTGCACGGCGATGATGTCGCCGGCCCACGCCGTTGGGCGCTCCTCGCGCTTGTTGGCGTGCATCTGGTAGATCTTGCCGATCCGCTCCTTGCGGTCCTTGGTGGAGTTGACCACCTGTGAACCGGACTCGAGCGTTCCGGAGTAGACCCGGACGTACGTCAGCTTGCCGAGGTGCTTGTCCGTCTGGATCTTGAACGCCAGACCGGAGAACGGCTCGTCGTTCGACGGCTTGCGAATGATCGGCGTCTCGCCGTCGGTCGCGGTGCCGTCGATGGCCGGGACGTCCAGCGGCGACGGCAGGTAGTCGACGACGGCGTCGAGCATGGGCTGAACGCCCTTGTTCTTGAACGCCGAACCGCAGAGCACCGGGTTCGCCTTGCTGGCGATGGTGGCGCGCCGGATGGCGGCCTTCATCTCGTCGATGGAGACCTCTTCACCCTCGAGATACTTCTCCATGACGAAGTCGTCCACGTCGGCGAGCGTCTCGATGAGCTTCTCGCGCCACTCGTTCGCGGAGTCGACCAGGTCGGCCGGGATCTCCTCGATCGCGTAGTCGTCACCCTTCTGGGTCTCCCCGCGCCAGGTGAGCGCCTTCATGTTGATCAGGTCAACGACGCCGATGTGGTCGCCCTCGAGCCCGATCGGGATCTGCAGGACGAGCGGCGTGGCGTTGAGCCGGTCGATCATCATCTGCACGCAGCGGAAGAAGTCCGCACCGGTCCGGTCGAGCTTGTTGACGAAACACATCCGAGGGACGTTGTACTTGTCCGCCTGCCGCCAGACGTTCTCCGTCTGGGGCTCCACGCCGGCGACGCCGTCGTAGACCGCGACGGCACCGTCGAGCACACGCAGCGACCGCTCGACCTCGACCGTGAAGTCGACGTGGCCGGGCGTGTCGATGATCTGAATCGTGTAGCCCTTCCACTCGCACTTCGTGGCGGCGGAGGTGATGGTGATACCGCGTTCCTGTTCCTGCTCCATCCAGTCCATGACGGCCGCGCCCTCGTGGACTTCACCGATCTTGTACGTGATACCGGTGTAGAACAGGATCCGCTCGGTCGTCGTGGTCTTACCAGCGTCGATGTGCGCCATGATGCCGATGTTGCGTACCTTGGCGAGCGCGTCTGCGGCGGCCACTTCAATCCCTACTTTTCTTCGTCGTCGTCTCTGCAGGACCGGTACGACTGACTGCGTTGGCCCGGCGGGAACCGGGCCTGCAGCGGGGTCTTTACCAGCGGTAGTGCGCGAAGGCCTTGTTGGACTCCGCCATCTTGTGAGTGTCCTCGCGACGCTTGACGGCAGCACCGAGACCGTTGCTGGCGTCGAGCAGCTCGTTCTGCAGGCGCTCGATCATGGTCTTCTCGCGGCGGGCCTTGGAGTACTGGACCAGCCAGCGCAGGCCAAGGGTGGTCTGCCGCGGCGTGCGGACCTCGACCGGGACCTGGTAGGTCGCGCCACCAACGCGGCGGCTGCGGACCTCGAGGGTCGGCTTGACGTTGTCCATGGCGCGCTTGAGGGTCACCACGGGATCGGTGCCGCTCTTCTCACGGCAGCCCTCGAGTGCGCCGTAGACGATGCGCTCGGCGAGCTGACGCTTGCCGGCGACCAGGATCTTGTTCACCAGCTGGGTGACCAGAGGTGAGTTGTAAACCGGGTCAGGAACAACCGGGTGGCGCGGAGCGGGGCCCTTACGCGGCATATCAGCTCTTCTCCTTCTTCGCGCCGTAACGGCTGCGGGCCTGCTTGCGGTTGCGGACACCCTGGGTGTCCAGCGAACCGCGGACGATCTTGTAGCGAACGCCCGGGAGGTCCTTCACGCGACCGCCACGCACGAGCACGATCGAGTGCTCCTGCAGGTTGTGGCCGACGCCCGGGATGTACGCCGTCACCTCGATCTGGCTGCTGAGCTTCACACGAGCGACCTTGCGCAGCGCAGAGTTCGGCTTCTTGGGGGTGGTGGTGTACACGCGCGTGCACACGCCGCGCCGCTGGGGGCTTCCCTTCAGCGCCGGCGTCTTGGTCTTGCTCGTCTTCGCCTGGCGGCCCTTTCGGACCAGCTGCTGGATCGTGGGCACCGGGTTTCTCCGCTCCCTTCGGCCGCCCTTATAGCGGCCGCAATGTCTTCGTTTGCCTTGTGCGTCGTGAGACCCCGGTTTGGGTCTCCGACACCCGCGGTCGGGCGTGTCGTCCGGCTCACGGTCCCGCAGCGCGCTTGACACACGCAACGGATGTTCTGTCTTTGTCAGGGCTGCAACCCCGTCGTGCCACTGCCCCGTCGGTTACCACAGACTCGGGCGCACGCACGAGTTGCCCGGGCGAGCCCGGGCACGAGAGGAAAGAGTACCCACCTCAGGGACACAGGTCAAAACGAGCCTGCTTCCCCTGATGGACATCTCCAACTAACAAGTGTACCGGGTGGGTCGGCAGGACATAGCCGCGGTGTCGGAACCGGCACCACGAGGCCTCAGGTTGACTGCAACAGCACTACCAACAACAGCGTGAGCACCGCGATTCCCAGCCCTGATCCCCCGCACCAGATCCCCGCCAGCGCGATGCCGTGGCCGGTGAACCGGACCCGGCCGTCTCGCCCGGAGCGACGGATCAGCCGCCGGGCGAACAGCGCGACGCCGACCGCGCCACCGCCGAGAAGCACGCTGAGCAGGGCAAACGCTCCCCCCACCCAGCCGCCCCAGCCGTCCTCGATGCCGATGAGGCCGAAGCAGAGCACCAACGTGGACACCAGGATCGAGGCGATGCCGGCGATCATCGCGCCCGCCGCCAGGCCGGATGTGATCGGCGCGACCCTCAACTGGACCAGGCCGAACCCGGTGCCGGGAACCTGGTCCACCCGCTCCGGCGTCCACAGCTCGTTCGACTTCGGCGGCAGGACACCGGGCACCTGCGCCGGCGGCTGCCCATACGGCGATGCCGGTGGTGCCGGCCACGAACCTGGCTGCTGCGTCACGGACCGCCCTCTCACCGCTTACCGCTGGATCAATCGATCCTGTCACCCGAACGTGGCCCGGCGCAGCCCAGGGCCCGCTGACGGGCTCTCAGTCGGTGTTCGCGCCGAAATCCTGCCCGCCCGGCGCGCCGGCGAGGTGCAGCAGCCCGGCGATCGCGGCCACCACCAGGGTGGTGAGCGCCAGCACGATTCCCGCCCAGGCCAGCGCCCGTCCGCGGCGCACCCAGGCCATGCCGGTCAGGTAGCCGCCCGCCGAGAAGGCCTCACGCTCGGCCTGGCGGGCCAGCAGCAGCGCGATGGTGGCGGGAATCACTCCGCCGACGAACGCCCCGGTCAGGAACGCCATCAGCCCGAGCGCGAAAACGGCCCGCGCCTTGGTCGATGGGACCGGGTCCGGATCCATCGGGTGGCGGGTGGGCACGGCGGTGGCGGGGATGGTCACCCGTCCATCTTAGGAACACCGAAGGGCGGCCGCGCGATGATGCGCGGCCGCCCTGACGGTGACTGACAAACCCTTAGCGGTACGACCCGAAGTCGAAGTCGTCCAGCGGCACAGCCTGCCCGCTGGCCGGCCCGAAGCCGTAGTCGGTCTCCGGGTACCCGGTCATCGAGTACACCTTCGCCTTCGCCTCTTCGGTCGGCTCGACCCGGATGTTGCGGTACTTGCTGATGCCGGTACCAGCCGGGATGAGCTTGCCGATGATGACGTTCTCCTTGAGGCCCACCAGCGAGTCGCTGCGCGAGTTGATCGCAGCGTCGGTGAGCACCCGGGTGGTCTCCTGGAAGGAGGCCGCCGAGAGCCAGGAGTCGGTCGCCAGCGAGGCCTTGGTGATACCCATCAGCACCGGACGACCGGCGGCGGGTTCGCCACCCTCGCCGACGAGCCGGCGGTTCTCCGACTCGAAGAGCGCCCGGTCGACCAGCACGCCCGGCAGGAACTCGGTCGCGCCGGAGTCGATGACCGTCACCCGCTTGAGCATCTGGCGAATGATGATCTCGATGTGCTTGTCGTGGATCAGCACACCCTGCGAGCGGTAGACCTCCTGGACCTCACTGGTCAGGTGGACCTGGACCGCCCGCGGGCCCATGATGCGCAGCAGTTCGTGCGGATCGATGGTGCCCTCGGTG
Organism: Actinoplanes sp. NPDC026623; assembly: GCF_040638275.1. Taxonomy (NCBI): domain Bacteria; kingdom Bacillati; phylum Actinomycetota; class Actinomycetes; order Micromonosporales; family Micromonosporaceae; genus Actinoplanes; species Actinoplanes sp. NPDC026623. Next base: position 35,874 of record NZ_JBEZXZ010000072.1, read on the forward strand.
AGCTTCTCGCCGACCGCGACGTGGCTGCCGTCGTGTGCCCGCAGCTTGACGCGCTTCGAGATCTTGTCGTAAACGATCTCTTCGCTGCCGTCGTCCGGGATCACGATGATCTTCCGCGAACGCTCGCCGTCCTCGATGCGGACGCGTCCCGGGGTGTCGGCGATGGGCGCCTTGCCCTTGGGTACGCGGGCCTCGAAGATCTCCTGCACACGCGGCAGACCCTGGGTGATGTCCTCACCCGCGACACCACCGGTGTGGAAGGTACGCATCGTCAGCTGCGTGCCGGGCTCACCGATGGACTGGGCCGCGATGATGCCGACAGCCTCGCCGATGTCGACCGCCTTGCCGGTCGGCAGCGAGCGGCCGTAGCAGGCCGCGCACACGCCGAGCTTCGACTCACAGGTCAGGACGCTGCGCACCCGGACCGTGTCCACCCCGGCGGCGAACATCTTGTCGACCAGGATCGAGTTGAGATCCTCACCACGCGACACGACGATGCTGCCGTCGGGGCCGGTGATGTCGTCCGCGATCGTGCGGGCGTGCACACCGGTTTCGGCGTGCGCGTGCAGGACGCGGCTGCCGTCGGGCTCGCGGTCGCTCACCGTCATCGGGATCGCGCGGTCGGTCCCGCAGTCCTCTTCACGGATGATGACGTCCTGCGAGACGTCCACCAGGCGCCGGGTCAGGTAACCCGAGTCGGCGGTACGCAGCGCGGTGTCGGCAAGACCCTTACGGGCACCGTGCGTGGAGATGAAGTACTCCAGCACGGTCAGACCCTCGCGGTACGACGAGGTGATCGGGCGCGGGATGATCTCGCCCTTGGGGTTGGCCACCAGACCACGGATCGCGGCGATCTGCCGGAGCTGGAGGAGGTTACCGCGGGCGCCGGAGTTGATCATTACCCAGAGCGGGTTCTCCTGCGGCAGCGCCGACTCCATCTCCTTCGAGATGTCCTTGGTCGCGTTGGTCCAGATGTCGATGAGCTCGCCGCGACGTTCCTCGGCGGTCATCAGGCCCCGCTGGTACTGCTTGTCGATACCGTCGGCCTCGGCCTGGTAGCGAGCGATGATCTCCGGCTTGCGCGGAGGAGCGATGACGTCGCCCATACCGATCGTCACACCGGACCAGGTAGCCCAGTGGAAGCCGGCCTCCTTGAGCGCGTCCAGGGTCGCCGCCAGGGCGACCTTGGGGAAACGCTCGGCGAGGTCGTTGACGATCGCGGAGAGCTGACCCTTGCGGATCTCGTAGTTGACGTAGCGGTAGCCCGGCGGCAGCGTCTCGTTGAAGAGCACCCGTCCCAGGGTGGTCTCGACGAGCAGCTTGTCGCCGGTCTCCCAGCCCTCGGGCTGGGCCCAGGCCGGCTGGGCCGCACCGTTGTCGACCTCGAGCACCTCGGGCAGCCTGATCTTCACCTGCGCCTGCAGGTGCAGCTCGCCGTTGTCGAACGCCATCCGTGCCTCGGCGTCCGAGCTGAAGATCCGGCCCTCACCCTTGGCACCCTTGGTCAGGTGCGTCAGGTAGTAGAGGCCGATGACCATGTCCTGGGTAGGCATGGTGACGGGCTTGCCGTCGGCCGGCTTGAGGATGTTGTTCGACGAGAGCATCAGGATCCGGGCCTCGGCCTGCGCCTCGGCCGACAGCGGCACGTGCACCGCCATCTGGTCACCGTCGAAGTCGGCGTTGAACGCCGTACAGACGAGCGGGTGGATCTGGATCGCCTTGCCCTCGACCAGCTGCGGCTCGAAGGCCTGGATGCCCAGGCGGTGCAGGGTCGGCGCGCGGTTCAGCAGCACCGGGTGCTCGCTGATGACCTCTTCGAGGACGTCCCACACGACGGCACGCTGACGCTCGACCATCCGCTTGGCCGACTTGATGTTCTGCGCGTGGTTGAGATCCACCAGGCGCTTCATCACGAACGGCTTGAACAGCTCCAGCGCCATCTGCTTCGGCAGGCCGCACTGGTGCAGCTTGAGCCGGGGCCCGACGACGATGACGGAACGGCCGGAGTAGTCGACGCGCTTGCCGAGCAGGTTCTGCCGGAAGCGGCCCTGCTTGCCCTTGAGCATGTCGGACAGCGACTTCAGCGGCCGGTTACCCGGGCCGGTGACCGGCCGGCCGCGGCGGCCGTTGTCGAACAGCGCGTCGACGGCCTCCTGCAGCATCCGCTTCTCGTTGTTGACGATGATCTCGGGCGCACCCAGGTCGATCAGTCGCTTGAGCCGGTTGTTGCGGTTGATGACCCGGCGGTAAAGGTCGTTCAGGTCGCTGGTCGCGAAGCGGCCACCGTCGAGCTGCACCATCGGGCGCAGGTCCGGCGGGATGACCGGGACGCAGTCCAGCACCATGCCGAGAGGCGAGTTGCGGGTGTTCAGGAACGCGGCGACGACCTTGAGCCGCTTGAGCGCACGGATCTTGCGCTGGCCCTTGCCGCTGCGGATGGTCTCGCGCAGCGACTCGGCCTCGGCGACGAGGTCCATGTTCTCGAGCAGGGCCTTGATCGCCTCGGCGCCCATGCCACCGGTGAAGTACTCGCCGAAACGGTCGCGCAGCTCGCGGTAGAGCAGCTCGTCGGTGACGAGCTGCTTGCTGTCGAGCTTGCGGAACGTGTCGAGCACCTCGTCGAGCCGGTCGATCTCGCGCTGCGCCTTGTCGCGGATCTGGCGCATCTCGCGCTCGCCAGCCTCCTTGACCTTGCGCCGCACGTCGGCCTTGGCGCCCTCGGCCTCGAGCTCGGCAAGGTCCTGCTCGAGCTTCGCGGCCCGCTTCTCGATCTCCGAGTCGCGGCTGTTCTCGGACTGCCGCTTCTCGGCGAAGATCTCGTTCTCGATCGTGGACATGTCGCGGTGACGCGCCTCGGCGTCAACGCTCGTGATCACGTACGAGGCGAAGTAGATGATCTTCTCGAGATCCTTGGGCGCCAGGTCGAGCAGGTAGCCCAGCCGGCTCGGCACACCCTTGAAGTACCAGATGTGCGTGACCGACGCGGCCAGCTCGATGTGGCCCATGCGCTCACGGCGCACCTTGGACCGGGTCACCTCGACGCCGCAGCGCTCACAGATGATGCCCTTGAACCGAACCCGCTTGTACTTACCGCAGTAGCACTCCCAGTCCCGCTGCGGACCGAAGATCTTCTCGCAGAAGAGTCCGTCCTTCTCGGGCTTGAGCGTGCGGTAGTTGATCGTCTCGGGCTTCTTGACCTCACCGTGCGACCACTGGCGGATGTCGTCAGCGGTAGCAAGGCCGATGCGCAACTCGTCGAAGAAGTTGACGTCGAGCACTTGGTCTATCCCTCGTGTTTCGTTGCTCGGATATTTTCCAGGCCGGCGGGGGCGGGGGCGGGGTGCGCAATTATTAAAACACGAGGCAGTCCGCAAAAAAAAATATTAGAAAGAAATAAAAAAACAAAAAAAAAAAAAAAAAGTGTTTT